>NZ_JAMYEB010000002.1:0-280183 GCF_033790785.1 Psychrobacter sp. PP-21
GGCTTGTTTTAGGATGTTGACGATTTGGTTGTCGCTAAAGCGTGTCTTTTTCATAGGATTCTCCTGCTGGTGTATTTTAGCAGTTAATCTCTATTTGTAAGTGTTCTTATTTATTGGGGGGATTACCAATCTAACCCTCTAGAGCTAAAAATTCATTTCAACTGTCAAAGTTATAGTACTATTAGAGTTGACTAGGATTACTATCTACTCTAACTAATGACAGATTGAGCCATTCATGAACTTTATAGACGTTGAGCCTACGCTAGAAAATTACTGGCGAGCTATTATTCTGTTTGGTAGAAATACAGCTTCTTATAAATTTGCGCTTGCCAAGACTCTAATCGAGGTCAGCTTAGAAAGAAACTCTGACTTCATTTCACTAGAAGATTTAGCACTTCCCTACGCGATGCATCTGTGTGAACATCTTAAACACAGTCCCAAACAAAGCACCTCTCGTAACGGTAAGTTTATTAATGCTTGTATTCAGTTCAATCAGCAGCAGATTAGCGAAGATAATCTCATTAATGTTACGAATAAAGAAGGTTTTAAATACGTTTTGGACGCTTTCCATGTGGTTAACACCAGAGCAGTACAAGAACGTTTTTATGATGTCATTGATAAAGATTTTTTTATTGATGAGCGCAGACACAACAAAGGAATACGCTTAACGGATAACTTATTCAAGTTATTTAATGTGTTTGATAACTCAGCAGAAAGTTTAAATATTGAGACGGAATCACGCTGGAATTTGGTAGAAAAAGCTTGGGAGCTCAATATTAGCAAAAGTTTAATTGCAGTTGAATTTGACCAAAATACTCATCAGTTATTTACTAAAGACACCAAACATCGCCGCATTGATATCACCAGCTCAAGAGGTGCATTAAACGGTTACCAAAAGAGCAGATGCTTTTACTGCTTTACAGAAATCAGCATAACTCATAATCACTCAATGCTAGCAGATATTGACCATTTTTTTCCGCATACCCTTAAATCTCAAGTAGCGACTGCTGATTGCTGTAGACCTGTCAATGTCGATGGGGTTTGGAACTTAGTACTCGCTTGCTCTGATTGCAACCGCGGTATTGATGGCAAATCTGCTCAAGTACCCAATATCGAATTATTAAAAAGACTGCATACACGCAATGAATATTTGATTGGCAGTCATCACCCATTACGCGAAACCTTAATCAATCAAACCGGTAAAAATGAAAAGTCACGCCAGAATTTTTTGCAAAAGTCTTTCAACTTTTCAAAAGAGCATTTGATTCATGTCTGGCAACCTAGACAACAAGGAAACAGTCTTTTCTAATAATAATCGGCAATATATAATCCATGACAAATCAATTGAAGACCTTAGCCTTCTACAATAGCAACGCAAACTCATTCGTAGAGCAAACTATTGGTGTGGATATGCATCAGCTATATCATCCTTTTATAGCAACCCTACCTGCTAGATCACCAAACCAACAACACATATTAGACTTAGGCTGCGGCTCTGGTCGTGACAGTATCTACTTTGCCACCTTAGGTTTCAATGTTACTGCTATTGATGGTAGCCAAGTACTAATCGACCTTGCACAATCAAAATCTGCTGCCAAGCAAGATACGATTGAGTGGTATTGTGCTACGTTTGAGGATATTGTCCAAGAAAACTGGCAACATAAATTCACTGCTATCTGGTCCTGCGCTTCACTACTCCATGTACCTTATAGAGAGCTGCCTGAGCTAATAGAGAAATTACTACACATGCTGACAGAAGACGGAGGGTTGTACGCTTCATTTAAATATGGCGATAGTGAGCGTATAAAAGATGGTCGCTTTTTCAACGATATGAATGAAGTGCGCTGGGCAGCCACAAAGCAAAAAATTACTTGCGACTGTAAAGAAGAAACTTGGCTCACACTTGACCAGAGAGCAGATAGAAATGAAGCATGGTTTAATATTATGATTAGGAGGGTTTAAGCTGATAAACGGCTGCTATGATTGAGTTTATTTTGCGCGTTTTTGATACACCAACACAGGTTGCGCAATGTTTATATCATTAGTATCATCTAGCTTTAAAATAGCTCAACGACAATTAGGGAAAATCTTATGGCAAAACTAGAATCAAATATCGAATTAGAAGCTGCGGCATTTCGTCGCTTATTGGCGCATTTGGATGAGCGTAAAGATGTACAGAATATCGAGCTGATGAATCTTGCTGATTTTTGTCGTAACTGCTTGTCTAAATGGTATAAAGCTGCAGGTGAAGAGCGTGGTATTGACATCGACTACGAAGATGCGCGCGAGCTCGTTTATGGGATGCCTTACGCTGAGTGGAAAGAGAAGTATCAACAAAAAGCCACGCCAGAGCAGTTAGCGCGCTTTAATGAGATTGAAGCTGCCAAGAACAAAACCAATTAAAGCCAACGGGTAGCGGCTATTTTATTTACTCCACTACCCGTTGGTTACATCAGATGAGCCCATATGGCTACTCGATTAGCGATTTTCTATAGATTTGAGTATGCTACTAAATCCTATGGTTCCTTGTTTTTGCATTTGACGGTCGAATAAGCGACCGACCAATGGCAATGTTACAATCAATCGACCCTCAGATATCCACGTCACATGTGTGGTGCCATCGCCCAAGTCTTTTAAGTCAATAACGCCTTTGTCGTGTCGCATTTTGATAGGTTTAGATTTTTCGATTTTATATTGCATATGAGTAGGACGCTCAAACGCTGTAATTCGCTCCCAAAACTTAACAGGGCCCGTCTTAATGGTGCGTAGAGCGCCAACGCCATTGCGCTCTTCATCACCTTCAGTGACTAACTTAGCTACTCCTACCGCTTTAAATGATCCATAGCTCGCATGGTCACTCAAGGCTTCAAAAACGTCATCAATTGGTTTTTTGACAATGCGCTCTACTTTTATTTTAAACATAATAGTGTCTCGTTAAGGTTAGAACTATTTAGCTTACTGGCATTTCAAAATAAGTAAAGCAATCAGATGTTAACGTGAAGAGCGCTTAGCCCCGCGACCTTTTAAGGGACGCTTACCGTTTGTAGTGGGCTTACCATTGCCGCCAGCATTCTTGCCGCGACCAGTGGGACGTCCATCTCTGCCTTTAGACCCTGCGGGCTTTCTGGCATCATCCTTGGCATGTTTATTACGCCCTTTTGAAGCGCCCGCCGATTTTGAAGATGGTTTTGGCTTGGATGAGGTATCGTTATAAGGCTTTTTTCTTGGTGCTTTACGAGATTTTTTGCCTGAATGATTATCTTGTGACGAAGAGTTTGCTACAGCCTTAAGCAAATCAGTTAACTCCTTTGGCGTGAGGTCTCGCCAATCGCCTACAGGGAGTCCTTTCAGGCTGACATTCATAACTCGTGTACGTTCAAGCTTGACGACGTCATAACCAAAATGCTCACACATACGGCGAATTTGGCGGTTCAGACCTTGAATGAGTGTGATATTGAATATGTTGGGCGCAACCTTAGTTACGGGGCATTTTTTCGTCATTTTGCCTAGCATCGGCACGCCACCTGCTAGCCCTTCAATAAAGCTGTCCGTTATCGGCTTATTGACCGTGACCAGATACTCTTTTTCGTGGTTGTTACCAGCACGCAATACTTTATTGACCAGATCGCCATTATTGGTCAAAAAGATCAGTCCTTGAGAGTCTTTGTCCAGTCGACCAATCGGGAAAATACGAACCCCATGTCTAACAAAATCGACAATATTGTTTTTCTCAGAGCTTTCTGTCGTGCTCACGATACCCACGGGCTTATTCAAAGCGATAAATACAAAATCATCAGGCTCTCGCGGCTCAATCAACTGTCCGTTTACTTTTACGGTATCACCAGCGACCACTTGATCGCCCACCGCAGCACGCTTGCCATTGATGTATACGTTACCCTGCTCCACAAAGCGGTCAGCGTCACGCCGTGAGCAAATACCACTTTCACTGATATATTTATTTAGACGAGTCGAGGAAGCGTTAAACATAAAGCACCGTTTTACCTGATAAGAAGTCTTTTTACTAAAAAAGTCTACATTGAATGGGACGTCTATAACGAGACTGCTGACATTATATAGGAAATCCAGTAACCCTTTGAGCAGAGATGGGCAAAAACCTAGAAATATATACAGAGTCGTGTAATCGTAAATAGCGGTAAGGCGACTTGTTGATGGTAGCGACTCTCAGACAGGCGTATACGGAGTCATTCGTAGTATACCTTTTATAATGACAATGGTACTGATACAACCCATCAACTTTGATGCTTACTTCAGTAAAAGACTTTCTCACCATTCAGTGCTTTCAATGACCAAAGAACTCTGATACAAATAATAAGGTTAAAGGATTAACACAGATATCACACAACGTAGATATGACGCTCTATTTATTGTGCGTGTTATCAGACTCAATAGTGTTCACACAAGGAAAAGATCATGCCAAACATTAATGTCAACGGAACCACCCTATTTTATAACGATGATGGTCCCAAAGATGCGCCAGTATTGGTACTAAGTCACTCGCTATTTTTTGATCACAAAATGTTTGTTCATCAGATAGAACAATTATCTAAAACCATTCGCATTATAAGTTATGACGATCGAGATCAAGGTCGAAGTGCGCGTTCAGAGCTTGTAAGCGTTGATATGGATACCCACACCAACGATGCTATCGCCTTGATTGAAGCACTTGAGCTAGGACCTTGTTTCTTCGCTGGTAACTCTATGGGCGGATTTATTGCGCTACGATTAGCCGCTCGCCGTCCAGATTTATTAAAGGGTTGTATTGTACTTGGATCTAGCGGAGAGCTTGAGTACAAACTAGCCGATTTTTCACCTTTGGTAGAAGGATTAAGTGCACAAGGTACTGAGCCATTTATAGACACACTTATGTACATAATGTTTGGCGATGATTACTTGGCAAATGCCTCTCGAGCAAGCGAGCGTGAGTACTGGCGCGAACATATGCTAAAGCTAGAACCAGACATTGCGCGTAGTGCCGATGGCGTTATTCATCGTACGGGTATACTAGATGAGATTGAGGGCTGTCAGGTACCTATGCTGGTATTGGCAGGTGAGCAAGACCATGCGTATGAAGTACCCCTGTCAGAAAACATTGTTAAAAAGGTAGCAGACGGCAAAATGTTTGTCATTCCAAAGGCCGGTCACTCCGTAGCACTTGAGCAGCCAAAAATCGTCAATAATTTTATTGCCGATTTTATCTCAGCACATTCGTAATGATATGAGAGGCGCTTAGCCATAGCAATCAAAGGGCGCTTTAGATCTATAATCTAGAGAGCCTTTTTATGGTGTGCCAAATGACTACTCATCTTACAAGATAGTGCTTTACCCTACTCGGCATCATCTAAAAGCCTATTTAACTCATCTACCATGGCATCGTCTATGATACTGTTTTCTACATAGCTGACCATTTCATCTATAGTTGTCAGGTCCATTTCTCGAATACCTAACTCAGCCAGTTGCTTGTTGATAGACGCTAAGCTGTCGTTGTCTTCAGCATCATCTAATAAGTCTTCTTCGAATCGACCTCTAACGAACCAGTACATTTTTTCTAGTACCGTGTCTTTTTTGGTCAATGTAGAGTAACCATCGCCGTAGATAAACAGATTGAAATGATAAGCTATCTCTATATCATTAATAAAAAATTTACGCTGGCACTCTAACGTGTAGGCTTGGATCTCTTCACCTTCCACACTATCCACGCTTGTATTGTCTTCGTCGTATTCAATCGCTTCCTCTACCAATCCGCCCAGCAGTTGATAGTCGCCTACTTTGATTTTGTGATTATAAATAATAGCAGAGTCTGCGATTGCATCGAAAATAATAGCACTGACATCTAACGTATGATTATCAATATCATAAAATGCTTTGAGCGCTGGCAGAAACTCTGTCAGCTTATCTTCAGGTACTTGAATAAGGAACTGCTGCTCGTATATTTTGATCATATCTTCAGGAGCATAGGTATTGGCAGTATCGTTCTCATTTCTACCAGTAGGCTGCAAGGGTAGGAAATTATATGGGTTATTTGTGGTCATTCAGAACGGCCTTTTTGCTTGAGTTAATGTGTTAAATAGCGGTAAATATCGAACTGGCTAAACCTTTAAACACGTGATTGTTGAATATCACGGTACCTTAGGTTCTATATGTATATTGTCTCTTATTCAGACGATTTTAGATAGACGATTATCAATTTACACGTTTGATCACTTCACTTTAGACAGGCAGTCTAAATGGCACAGACTAAAGAGACGATACTAGCCAGCAGCGGCTTGGTATCGCCTTCAAGCGCTAATCCAACTTTCACTTTTCGCTAAAGCTACTTACATACTAGTCGTTAATTGATTTGCTGCCATCCAGACGTTGTATGATGCTCGTCTTGATGTGCAAATAATGGGTGCGCTTTAGCTTCATGTAGATTCAAAACAGGGGTCACACAGACATCCGTTGCTGCAAATACGCCCTGCCAATGCTCAAGCGTCTGACTGGCGAATGTCTTCGCCATTGTTCTAGTCGCTGTTTGACTTTCAGGCGTAGTTGGCATGACCCCAAGCTGCCAATGTATGTTTTTAAGGGCAGGCAAATCCAAAACCTCGCATAAACCTTGCCAAAATTTTAGCTCCAATGCACCAATGGCCATATAGCGTAGATCAGCGGTTTGGTACAGTCGGTAACATGGCAATGCGCCACCTAAAAAATCGTGCTGCGGCATAGGCGGCGTTGCTGAAGTATCACCTGACAAACGATTGATTAACTTGCCGGTTACCTTTGGCATGACCATATGATTATAAAGGCTATGCGTCATACTAATAGCAATATGTCGTCCTTTGCCGGTACGATGGGCGGCAAACACAGCAGCCAGTAGCGCAATCACTGCTGTATCACTACCACCTGCCAAGTCCGCAAACTGGATATTGGGCATGGCCTGCCCGCCTGCTGCTGTTTTTAACTGATCAAGCACACCGCTCATAGCCATGAAATTGATATCGTGACCGGCCTTGTCAGACCAATGATGAATTACTTGAGAGTTATCTTTTAAGTGGGCGTCTTCTAAGTAAGCACCTTCTAAGTGCACACCTTCTTTTCCGTGAGATTCTTCTTTTTTGTCATTGCCTGCGACGCCATAGCCAGTGATCGACACCATGACTAGTTTTGGGTTAATAGTATGGAGCGTCTTGGCATCTAGTCCGATGTCCGCAAGGATACCTGGACGAAAGCTGTCTAGCATCATGTCAGCATTTTTAAGGTGCGCTTTTATACTGTCTATCGCTTTAGGATCATGAAAGTCATACTGTTCAGTTGTCTTACCATGGTTTAAAGCCGCAAACAGTTTCCCAAACACGCGCGCAGGATCGCCTTGTTTGGGTTCTATTTTGAGGACGTCTGCCCCTAGATCTGCAAGCAGACGCGTGGCAAAGGGCCCTGGTAGGTTACGAGTCAAATCGACGACTCGTAACCCTTGTAAACAATCTGCCATTTGACCATGATTTGATACATATACATCAGTCATCAGAGAACGCCTCGCCTTTGGCTGCCATGTCTAACAATATCTTGGCAGGCTCGAACCGTTCACCATATTTTGCCGCCAGCTCGCGACTACGCTTGACGAACTCATCGACGCCCATCGCATTGATAAACTGTAGCGTGCCGCCGTGCTGCGGGGCAAATCCCCAGCCAAAGATAGACCCTATATTGGTATCGGCGACCGAGCGCACGACGTTTTCTTCATAGCATCTCGCAGATTCATTAGCTTGAATAAACATTAAGCGATCAACTAGGTCCTGCTGTGAGGGTTGCTCTGACTGTGGTGGATACAAGTTGATAAGCTCAGGCCATAAATGCTTATTACCGTCTCCTGGATAATCATAGAACCCTTTGCCATTTTTCTTGCCTTCGCGCCCATGCTCATTGACCAGCGTCTTTAGTATCTCGTAAGAAGAGCGCACAGCAATAGACTTGCCTTCGGCTGCCATATCCACCTGCTGCTGCTCGCTGACATGTAACGCTAGACTCAGTGACACTTCATCTTGCAATGCCAGGGGCGGCATAGGCATGCCCGTTTTTAATCCAGCAACTTCGATACTACGCGGATGGACACCTTCGCCCAGCATCGCGATGCCCTCTGATACATAGGTGCCAAATACTCTGGAGGTATAAAATCCATGGCTGTCATTTACGACGATAGGCGTTTTGCCGATTTGCAAAACATAATCGAACGCTTTGGCGAGCGTCACATCGTCGGTTTGCGCGCCTACGATGATTTCGACCAGTGGCATCTTGTCTACTGGTGAGAAAAAGTGCAGACCAATAAATTGATTTGGACGAGTGCTGGCTTTTGCCAGTCCTGTAATAGGTAAGGTTGAGGTGTTGGACGCATAAATAGCCGTGCTTGGAATCACTGCCTCACTCTGCTGGGTACACTTGGCTTTGATTTCTCGGTTTTCAAATACTGCTTCGATGATGAGATCACAATCAGCCAAATCATCGTAAGATACGGTTGGCGTGATACGTGTTAAGAGGGTTTGCTTTTTCTCTTCGGTAGCGCGCTTTCGGCTGATGGCTTTATCCAAAATGTTAGCAGAATACGCTTTGCCTTTTTCAGCATTCGCAATATCTGTATCCAATAGCACGACATCTATACCTGCTTTAGCAGTGACATAAGCGATGCCTGCGCCCATCATACCAGCCCCTAAGATACCGACTTTTTTGGTCGGTGTCCGCTCAAACCCTTGAGGGCGAGACTGACCTTTCTTGATATTATTCAGCTGCGTCCATAGGGTGTTGATCATGTTTTTTGATTCAGTCGACAGCACACAAGCGGCAAAATAACGCGACTCAATTTCAAGTCCCGTATCGATATCTACCAAACAGCCCTCAAACACACAAGACATAATATGAGTAATCGCTGGATAGTTGCCGTGAGATTTTTGATTGGCCATGGCTGGGGCGATGGAGAATATAGGCACCACTTTGGGGTGTTTGCTATCACCACCAGGGATTTTAAAGCCTTTCTTATCCCATGGCTGCTGCACGCTTAGATTATTTTGAATCCAGTCCTTAGCCTGCACCAGCATATCTGCATGATCGATAGCTGTCGCATCAATCAGACCGATGTCTTTCGCCGCAGCGACGCGCAACTCTTTGCCTTGCGTCATCAGCTCTAGTGCCACTTGAATACCGACCAATCGCGGCAAGCGCTGCGTACCGCCGCCGCCCGGCAGCAAGCCCAATTTCACCTCAGGTAGACCAAGCTTAGTCTTCGGCGTATCAATGGCAATGCGATAATGACAGGCAAGCGCCAACTCTAAACCACCGCCCAGCGCCGTTCCCGTCATCGCAGCGACCACAGGCTTGCCTGAGGTTTCAAGCTGACGCAAACTCCCTTTGAGCGCTTCAGTTAATGTAAATGCTTGCTCGGCTGTCTCGATCTTATCCAATTGGTCGATATCTGCGCCAACTACAAAGGTGTCTTTGGCAGAAGTGAGAATCAAGCCTTTGGCTGAGTCATCATTGATAACGCTATCGACCATTGTGGCGAACGACTCCGTAAAACCGTCACCGATGACATTCATTTTGCGTTTGCTTTGGTCAATTGTAACGGTAACGATGCCATCGTCATCACGCTGGGCGGAGAAGTTTTCTAATGCTTTAATGACTGTCACGCTATCTGTTGTCTGGTTAGCTGCCTGGTTGTTTGTCATCATTTTTATTCCTTAAATGATTCTTTATCTATTGTTTTTTGCCTACTTGTTTTTCATTTTATTTGAGAAAGAAGTTAAACGCGCTCGATGATGGTGGCAATGCCCATACCACCGCCCACACATAGCGTGATCATGGCGGTCTTGAGGTCACGGCGCTCTAACTCATCGAGGACGGTCGTCATTAGCATCGCACCCGTTGCCCCAAGCGGATGCCCCATAGCGATTGCACCACCATTAACATTGACAATATCAAGCGAGATTCCAAAATCATCAGCGGTATTCATCGGGACAGCAGCGAATGCTTCGTTAATTTCCCACAGGTCTATATCAGAGGCTTGCATGCCCGCTTTATCGAGGGCTTTTTGGCAAGCTGGCGTTGGACCTGTCAGCATGATGGCAGGTTCTGAGCCAATAACTGATGCCATCGTGATTTTGGCGCGTGGTTTTAGACCTGCTTTTTGACCAGCAGCAGCACTACCGACCAAACAAATCGCGGCCCCATCAACGATGCCTGAAGAGTTGCCTGCATGATGTACATGGTTGACGGTTTCAATCGTGGTGTATCGGTCTAATATCACGCTATCAAAACCCATTTTACCCGGCATAATAAAAGAAGGTTTAAGACCCGCTAAAGTCTCGACATTGGTATTAGGGCGGATGGTTTCATCTTTATCCAGTAGCATCATACCGTTGAGATCGGTGACAGGGACGACAGATTTGTCGTAATAGCCCTTCTCCCATGCCTGTGCAGCGCGGCGATGCGACTCGGTGGCAAAGGCATCGACATCACTACGACTAAAGCCTTTGAGCGTCGCGATGGTATCCGCACCCACGCCCTGCGGCACAAAGTGCGTCGCTTCATTGACGCGTGGATCCATGTACCATGCACCGCCATCAGAACCCATTGGCACGCGGCTCATGGACTCAACACCGCCTGCCACTACCATATCCTCCATACCTGACATGACCTTGGCAGCAGCCAAATTGATAGACTCTAGACCAGAGGCACAAAAGCGAGACAAGGTTAACCCAGCCACACTTTGCGCCCAACCAGCATCAATGACGGCAATACGTGCAATATCCGAGCCTTGTTCACCCACTGGCGTCACGCAGCCAAGCACCACATCATCGACCAAACTGGTATCTAAGTTATGTCGTTGTTGCATCTCCTTTAATAGAGTACGCGTTAGCCAAATCGGTGATGCCTGATATAAGGAGCCGTCCTTTTTTCCTTTGCCACGTGGCGTACGGATAGCATCGTAAATATATGCAGTCTCAGTCATAAAAAATCCTTTTTTATTTTTAAACAAACCATCATTTCAATCAATAAGCGACACGTCTACATGAAGCGTGACGCCAGCTCTTTCATAATCTCATTGGTACCGCCATAGATTTTTTGTACGCGGGCATCAGCGTATAGACGTGCGATAGGATATTCTGTCATATAGCCATAGCCACCAAACAGCTGTACACACTCATCCAGCACTTCACATTGTTTTTCGGTAACCCAGTATTTGATCAATGACGCATGCGGTACAGACAGTTTGCCATCTAACATGGCATCTACTGCCGCGTCACACATGCTACTAGCAGCAAGATAATCGGCATAGCACTCTGCCATCTTAAAGCGGGTATTTTGGAACTTCCAGATGGGCTTGCCAAAAGCTTCGCGACCTTTTACATAATCTAGGGTCAAGTTAATCGCCAGCTTCATCGACCCAATACCTGATAACGCAATGATCAGACGCTCACGTGGCAACTCCTGCATCATTTGTATGAAACCCATACCTTCTACCGTACCTAAGAGGTTGGTTTGCGGCACACGTACATTACTAAAGAACAGCTCTGAGGTATCTTGCGACGTCAGACCAATCTTATCAAGATTGCGTCCACGCTCAAACCCTTCTACTTTATCGGTTTCTACGATAATAAGAGAAACTCCTTGTGCGCCTTTTTCACGGTCTGTTTTGCAAGCTAATAAAATCAGATTGGCATGCTGACCGTTGGTAATAAAGGTCTTTGAACCATTAATGATGTAGTCATCACCATCTTTTATCGCATAGGTTTTGATGTTTTGTAAATCAGACCCTGTACCAGGTTCAGTCATAGCGATAGCGCCAATGTATTCGCCTGTTGCCATCTTGGGTAGCCACGCTTGTTTTTGTTCTTCAGTACCGTGGTCTAAAATATAGGGCGCGACGATACCTGAGTGCACCATGCCGCCAAATCCTGACTGATTGGCCTCAGTCTGTGCGTAGATAAGCGCCGCCTCATGACCAAAATCACCACCGCCGCCGCCATACTCGCTTGGTATCGCCGCACACAGAAACCCCATTTCGCCCGCCTCTTCCCACGCATCGCGATCAATCATGCCGTTTTTGCGCCACTGCTCGTCTTTGGAATCCCAAGATTGGAACATTTTTAGGGCACTGTCGTGCACCATCTGATGCTCTTCGGTCATCCAGTTCGGAGTAAATTTTTCGATACTCATAATGTCTATCCTTGACAAGGTTAAGTGAACAACAACGATATCTACGTTATTTTAGTAAAGAGACAAATTACGGTAATTTATATTACCATTAGCTATAGGCTATAAATTCATTGTATTTGCTGATAACTGAGTCTTATACTAGGTGATGAAAAATAAATTCGCAATCAAATGAGTAAAAATGGTAATTATCGTTACTCATTAAATATAAATGAAATATGCTTTTATCAATCCGGCTATATCATCAGATATCTAGCGAGTGATATGCATGAGATAGACCATGACTTAACGTAGTGTTAAATTATCGATGCTGAATAGGCAGTGATAAACAAGCAGTAACAAACAAGGAATGATAAGTATGACCGTCGCCAATCAGTTAGATGATGCCAACCCAACTCGAACTCTAGCCTCTCTATCCGATATGCGGCCTGCAACTTTGGAGAAGATTGAGAAGGCGGTTCGTCAAGATTTTGCAGGATTTGACGCAAATGAGGTAACGATGGCACAGATTGCAAAATCTGCAAATGTCTCATTGCAAACGCTCTACAAGTACTTCGGCGACAAACAAACGCTGTTTTATACCATTATGGATATTGTGCTGGGCAGACTGGCTGCTCGTATCATGGATCACTTGCAGGGTATTGATAGCGTCCAAGATCGCCTGCGAAAAACGCTGTGGGTGTGTTTTGACTTTGTCGACTCGCACCCAGATGCGGTGATGGTGCTCTCATCTGTATCGGCATCACGCATACGTAATATTGCAATTTATGAAAACAAAGAATTAATTGGCGCATTTTTGGCAGTACTAGAAGATGGGCAAAATCGTGGGGTACTCAATGATACCGTTCCCTTACATATACTCTTCGATGTGTTTATGGGCTTTATCAGTCGTCTTGGACTCATGCATACCATTCGCCAAACAGAGACACCCATAAATGCAGAGTTTGATGCACTATTCACTATTTTGTGGCGTGCTATCTCTAAACCTGACGTTTAATATGATACTTGTACAACGATTCTTATGCCTCAATGTTTAGCACAAGAAGGTATTCAACACACTAACCGTAGTTAAAAAAACCAAAAAGCCCCACGACAAAGTGAGGCTTTTTTCTGTCTTTTAAAATTTTTTGTTTTTTGAAACTATTTGTCTTTTAAAATCAATCTGATTATTCAGTCAATATAACTAATCAGTTAAGCTGCTCGTATATTCACAGTATTTCAGATGCTACTAGATTTCGGCAATCCGTACTCTATATGTTCGATCCTGTGATTGGGTTTCTCGATAGTCAGCTGATAACTTTTTATAACCCCATCATATGGCAAATGGCTCTCATACTGCTGATAGTGCTCACAGATACACTCTTCAATCGCTGACTTACGTGCAGCATCGTCTAATTTGGCAAAACCATTGGGCAGATATACTTGCGCAAAACGCGACGCTGCATCGCGAGACATCCAGTTTGTGCTACTGACAAAGGTAAAACCCACATCGGCACGCAAGCTATATTTGGGTAGTGTATTGGAATGGTTCGCTACATCATCCTTAATCTGAGCGATGTCTTCTGCGAATGGCTGATACGGTATCTCAAGCACAGCGAAAAGTGCTACCAAAAATTCATCTGCCGTAAAGTATTTATCCATATAGCTGCCATCGAGTCCGAGGTGCTTGTTCGATAGCACATGGCGCAGGCGGTCATAGGCAGGTATGGTGTGTTTGAGAGGATAGCCCATTTGCTTGACGATATCTTGCGGGCGCAGCTCAAGCGACTCTATTTGATTAATTATATACTGCGCTAGAGAATGGCGTGGATGATAACGACGGGTATATTTAGATGGGTTAGCAATGTGGCTCATGATATTGAACACCTTAGACTCCTGTAACTCCGACAAAAAAGGTTGAGATATGCCAAATAGGCAAAAAATCAGGCACAAATGAGGGTGTCGGAGTACAGGCTCATGCGCTTTACCAGAGTTGTTTTATATCGTGCTGGAAGTTGCAAGGTTTGAATGCTGTCACAAGGTTTGCCTCATGATCAGTCACTCAAAACTGTTAAACCCACGATAGATCGTTCAACGATGATAGCACATCAGATGATAGAAAATAAATACTGATATGTTTACTTATTTTGCAAATATCAGCAGCTGCTTTTTGGGACTACAAATATGTCTTAATCTTCATTGTGGTACGTTGCCTCGTCAATCCAAATGATAGGGTCTTCGCACAGATGAGTTAAGTGATACCAGATATCACTACTACGAGCAATACGGTGATGACCACCGTCAAAATAGTCTACCTCCCAACTGTCAGATAGATTTACTAAGGTTCGGCGAGCCACTGCCACATCGAGACTTTCATCGTCAACTTCTACCATCACTCGTACCATCTCGGTATTGGTTGTGGGAAAAGACAACTTCATATCAGCCGCTACTGGGATACGGTCAGCCACCACCTCACTTGGATAGATACAAGGCGCAATCAACAGCGTGCGCAAGTTGTATTTATGAGCAAAATGATTGGCAAACCAACCCCCAAGCGAATGCCCTGCCAATACCACACGTGAATACTGTGTCATTTTTTCACAAATCAATGCATCGTAAACCTTAAATATTTCTGTAAAATTCTCTCGATAATTGACCGTTTGGCAGTATTTAGGCTCACGCGTGATACAAGTATATTTACTGGTCTCATTGCTTGAATCAAGACCATGAAAAAACAGTAAAAACGTGTCACTGTTTTCAATAGGAAGCATCATAAGGTTCTCCTTTTTTAATTATTATCTGGGTTTATTCTTGATAACTTGGCCTATAAATTAAACTTGTTTTTGGCTAGCAACCTGCGCTTGGTACAAGCTTAAAAGCTCCTTACAAGCCAGCATTGAGATATTTTTTGCAAAACCTTCGTCAAACCAAAAGTCATAAACTGATTGGATAATGGCTTTCACCGCTCCCGCATTTTCTGGGTTTTGTTCTGTTAGTTTCATTGCAATGTCTTGCGCTTGTATATCCGACTCACTATAGGGCGCATTCCAGCCCACGCCATAACGATAGAGCACATCATTGATCGCCAATATGAATATGGCATTGGACACCCCAAATGAACCGATAAGTCTTTCAAGCATTACACAGCGCTCTTCATAAATACTGACTTCTATCGGCATATCCACTCGCTCAAACAGACAATCACAACTCGCTATATGCGAGGGCTTGCTAAAATCCTCCCATAACAATGGATAAGTTTCTCGAATCCCACCCTTTTCCACCACATTAAATTGCCAAATCGCATAATGAGTATCTGGCCCATTGTAAGGCACATGTATAAACCACTGCATCATCGCATCACTGTCATACATGATATGAGTATTACCAATTCGCACACCCTGCTTAGGCAGTACATCCTGATACACGCTATGTATGTCATCACTATAGAACTTTACTTTACGTAAGTTTTCATCACTGGTATCGCCCAACTTCGCTCGTGCTTCGTTTATATTTCGATAGGGTTTAAAGGGTGCTACCCATCTAAGTGTTTCATTAGTATTGTTCACAAAGTAAATGTCATCTTCATAATTGTTTACAGAAACTGTTTCGAGGTAAAACAATGGCTGTTTTCGTACTCGGTCTTTCTCATCATTTGCTAGTGCCGTTATACCAGACAGTTTTGAGCCACTCGACCACTTAAAGTTATCTATACGCTTTTGTTCAAACTGATACGTTAATGTCGTCATCGTTGTATCCTTATTATTTTGATTTTGGTTTGCATGTGGCTTCATTTTTATTGTTTGATCTGAATGCTTATTTCAAGCCAACCGAGTATATTTGCCATTGTTTAAATGACGTCATTATCTATAAAGTTAAGTAAATTAATCGACTTGGTGAGGTAGTATCTTTTTAATATTGATAGACTTTTTAGCCACAATTTTTCGCTGTTACATCGCTTATATTTTTGCAATGTTAACGAGATTTTTTCTGCTAAATTTTTTGTTTATTAATAAATATGATTTTTTGGGTTTGTGCAGGCGCAGAAGTTTAGGATTAAACGTAAATAACATTACTAGAAAGACTTAGCTAAGATAGCGTTTTAAAAACTCAGTTGAGAAGTGAAGCATTGCGCTCCGAGAGTTAACTGATTTTTATCTCATGTTATTCTGCCTTATTCAATAACTATAATATAAACTTATATTAAAATACAGCTGTTTAAAACCGTCTACGACAACTGGTGTCGCTTTTATTTAAACAAATTGTAGTTGAGTCGTTAGCAAGCATTCCAACGCAATAAGTACAATTAGCGACAGTTGCATATTGTTCAAGTATTTTAGTAAATACCCGATTAACAATCCTTATCAGAAAACACCTTAAACACATTTCACGATCCTCTTTGACTTGCTATCTTGCACCGCGACCCTTGTATTACCAAATGTCTACCCCACCTTGAGTTATCACCCGTAGTATTAGCACCTGCTTTATATTGGATCTTATGACACATAACCTTGAGGCCAGCGCAAACGCTCGCCGAACTCAGTATTTTCAAGTATTTTTGATGGGCGTTAGTGCCTTCATTATGAACACCACAGAATTCGTTCCTGTGGCACTGCTCAGTGATATCGCTCAAGACTTCTGTATCACTACGGCGGAGACGGGATGGATGCTGACACTCTATGCTTGGATTGTCGCAGCGATGTCATTACCGCTGATGCTACTGACCAGCCGATTTGAGCGCAAACGATTGCTATTGGGAATTTTTGCGGTATTCATCGCCAGTCATGTGCTGTCTGTATTTGCATGGAGTTTTGACGTGCTGCTCATTAGCCGAGTCGGTATTGCACTATCGCATGCGATATTTTGGTCCATCACAGCAGCTATTGCCATACGCGTGGCTCCTGAAGGCAAAAAAGCGTTGGCACTCAGTGTACTGGCGACTGGCACTTCATTGGCAATGGTATTGGGTGTGCCGCTAGGTCGCTTAGTCGGTCAATGGTTCGGTTGGCGCGCCACCTTTGGCGGTATTGGTATCATTGCGCTGGTGGTATTTATGCTACAGGCGAGGCTGTTGCCCACGCTGCCCAGTATGTTTGAGGGGTCTTTCAGAAAAATTCCAGAACTACTCAAAAACCCACTATTGGTCTGCTTATATTTGCTTATCTTATTGGTCTTTACCGCCCACTATACGGCGTATTCTTATATAGAGCCGTTTATGCGTCAGGTTGGTAACATCAGCGAAAACGCAGCGACTTTTGTGTTGCTGCTGTTTGGCGCGGCAGGTATTTTGGGTAGTATTATATTTAGTCGTTGGGGCGATAGGTTCAATACTCAGTTGATGCTGATGTCGACGATATTGATACTGGTAGCGATGCTGACACTATTGTTTGCCGTAACCTCAGTATGGGCGCTTAGTATCAACGCCATACTGTGGGGCACGGCGCTCATGCTACTGATCATCTCAATGCAGGCCAAAGTCATCATGGTGGATGTCAACGCCCAAGACATGCTCATGTCGATGTTCTCAGGTATCATTAATCTAGGAATCGGAACGGGGGCACTATTCGGCGGTTATGCTGTCACCCACATCTCACTGTCTAGCGTGGGCTATGCGGGTGCTGCGATTGCCAGCCTTGCGCTACTGCTCATGCTATTTATGATAAAACGTTTTCCTGAGCTGAGTTGGCGACTGGGTTAGCCAAAGCCAATATCAAAAGATAGTCATAAAAGAATAGTAGTCAACATGCCAGCCATATAAACGGGCTGGTATTTTTTTATCATTGTCTCTTAGATCATTGCAAGAATTTACTTAAACATTCATTGAACGAACGTTCACGTATCGTTATACTGATTTCTATTGGACAAAAGTATGCTTAATCGATAAGCATACTCAATCAAAGATCGACGAAGATTGAGCACACAAGGATGCGTGTAAAATGAATGATATTAAAAACAAGGACGCTGTTGTCTACGGTCTGCCTTTAACGGCATTGAATATTGCCAATTTTCAGCTTGTTGGAGGTTGGTGATGCCTAACAGATCAATACAACGAGAGAACCAGAACAGCACCGCACCGCTTAGACTAGGCAATGTGCATTATGCTTGGATCGTCGCTATGACTGGGTCTGTGGCAATGTTCTGCGGACTAGGATTGGGGCGATTTGCCTTCGGTATGCTATTGCCCTCTATGTCATCTTCTTTGGGGCTGAATTACACCCAAAGTGGCCTATTGGGATTTACCAACCTAATAGGCTATCTCGTCGCCGTACTTCTGAGTCCATTGGTACTACCGCGACTTGGCACTCGCAATACCGCGACAGCCAGTCTGCTCCTTATTGCAGTTTCTATGCTTGGTATGGCTTTTACGACAGGGTTTCCAGCATTATGCGCACTCTATGTGCTGACAGGTATCGGTAGCGGCGGTGTGGTTTTACCGATGATGAGCGTCATGTCACATTGGTTTTTTCCATCGCATCGCGGACTTGCCTTAGGACTCGTCATGGCAGGCCCGGGATTTGGCATCATACTATCAGGTTTTGTGGTACCCAAACTTGTGCCCCTTTCAGGCCTACTATCTTGGCAGACAGGCTGGCTCATTTTTGCTGTTATCAATGTGGTAGTGGCTTTGCTGACTTTTACTTTGATTCGCAACCATCCAGATGATGTGAGGCAAGACCCTTTTGGGCGTATCCCTACCTCACCTGTCAAAAACAAAAAAAGCTAGAACGCAGCAATATCAAGCTACTTGCACATTTGGGTATCATCTTTGCGATTTATGGTGCCACTTACATGGTTTACGTCACCTTTATCGTCACTAGCATGGTCGGCGCTTATCAACTGAGCGAAGCGACTGCTGGTGGCATTTGGGCATGGATTGGACTGCTTAGCATGTTTTCAGGCATGTTGTTTGGTTGGATCTCTGACCACATTGGCAGACGCCTTGGTCTTGCCTTGGCTTTTTTCTTCTTGGCTATCGCTTATCTGTTGGTCGGACTCACTGATTGGCAGTTAGGGCTGTATTTATCAATTGCCTTGTTTGGCATAGTGGTGTGGAGTGTTCCTGTCATCATGGCTGCCTCTGCAGGCGATTATTTTGGAGCGGCAGCCGCAGCAAGTGCGCTCGCGGCACTGACGTTTGCTTTTTCAGGTGGACAGGCGCTTGGACCTGTGCTGGCAGGTTATCTTGCAGAGATTACTGGGGACTTTAGTATCAGCTATCTACTATCTGGCATCGCAGCTTTTGTGGCACTTGGACTGTCTCTGTTGTTGCGTCCACAAAAATCAACTTGAGACTGCTATACGTACACTGATACTCCTAGCTATACGGGCACTGTTTTTGATAGCGCTTTTTCTGTAATGCCTTATATATCGCACTACTCTCTACGCTATGTATGATTAGAAATGTGTTGGGTTAAATATAGAGATGGCTCAGTTAAAATAGCTGACCTAAAAAGTTGCAATCTCCATATGCATCATATACTTACCGCTTCTCTATAATAGAGGACCGTAATTAATTGCTACAGATTTTTTAAAGCTTTGCAACTGATATTTTGACCGCTATGTTCTTTTATTTTTGCTATCAAAAGGATTGATAGCTTGCCCAAAAGCGGTTACACTCGGCTGACAAACTATTACATTTACGACAAGGAAGTCGCTATGTCTCGTCACACCCTTCTCCCCGCAGTCAGTCAGACTACGCTCAAAACGCTCACCAAAAGCATGTTAGCCATTACGCTATGTACGGCAGGATTTGCTCACGCTAATGATTATAATAGCGTGACTTTTTTTGGTGATAGCTTGACCGATGGCGGCTATTTTAGCCAAGTTGTGCCAGGTCCTGCTCAGTTCACTACTAATCCTGATAATACCTGGGCGACCTCATTTGCTGAACAGCTAGGTACAACCGCTACCCCTGTGGTGTTTGGTAGTCCTCAAACTGGCAATAACTATGCTATTGGCGGTGCAAGAGCAGGTGAAGATGAAGTGTTCCCTGGTGGTGTTCCCATTGCTTCTGCCAATAGCCAAGTCAGTAATTACTTAGCTGATAACAACGTCGATCCTAATGGACTCTATGTGGTGTGGGCAGGGGCAAATGATTTGCTGGCGGCGGGTGAAGACTCTGATAATGCTCAAGCTACCATACTAGGCGCAGTAGCCAGCCAGATCGATACGATTAATACTCTAAAGGATAATGGCGCAAACTACATTTTAGTGCCTAATATTCCTGATGTTGGCCTGACGCCTAGATTTCTTCCAGATCCAAGTTTAGAAGGACAAGAGCTCGCAGACGCTTTAGCCGCCCAAGGGGCTGCAACTGGCGCAACTGGTCTATACAATCAATTTATGCTCAGTGGCGTGGCGGGTACTGGGGCTAATATCATACCCCTAGATATGTTTAGCTTGTCACGAGAAATCATTGCATCACCTGCTCAGTATGGCTTTACCAATGTTACTGATGAAGCCTGCGGTGACAATAATAGCTCTCTAACTTGTGGACCTGATGATCTTGTAGAGGCAAATGCTAATGAAACCTACTTCTTCGCTGATGGTATCCATCCTACAGGGCGCACTCATCAATTGATTGCAGATTATGCAAATGCGGTTGTTACGGCACCAAGTCTAATAGGCGTTTTGCCTCATATTGCGACGACCACTGGACTGGCAACCAATGAGCGCTTGCAGTCACACATTAATCAAGTCCAAAATAGCGTGCAAAAACCTGCCCGTACCCTATGGGCAGTCGGTGAAGTTGCCAATCAAGAGATTGCAGGGTTTGACGGTGACAATAACACTCAGGTATTGCTTGGTGTAGATTTTGCTCATCCAAACTCAGCCAACGCGGTGACAGGTTTATATGGCCATATCACCCAAAAAGACTTTGAAGACTCCGATGTCGGTACTGGTTTGAGCGACATTGATCTTGGAGAGGTTGGTTTTGGTGTCTACCATAGCAACAACCTTGGCGGTTTACAGCTCAATGGTGCTGCAGGGTTTGGCAACATGGATGTCGATGTTACACGTAATGTCACACTTGGTGGCAACCGACAACAGTTTGAGTCAAATGCTGATGGCAAGCGCTTCTATGCCAATGTACAGGCAGGCTACCCTATGCAAGTCAGTCGCATTGCCATCACACCTTATATCGGCGCAACAGCAAGCCGCGTAAAAATCGACGGACTCAAAGAAAAAGAGATGTCTGGCATTGCTATGCAGTTTGATGAACAAAAATACTCTACGACATATGGCAAGCTTGGGCTAAAAGCCAATCATACCTTGATGGAAAACCTCAACGTATTTGGTGATATTCATTACCAAAAGCAGCTGAGTGATAATCGCGATGCGGTAACCGCACGTTTGAATACGCTACCGAACATAAGCTTTGAGACGCCTACGATCGAAACTGATGATGATAACGTTGCTATGACACTTGGCCTGTCTAGAAGCTTTGGCTTGTTGAACGCCAATGCTGGCGTCACGCATTCACAAGGTAATGATGACGACTCAACCAGCTTATTTGTTGGTCTTAGCGGTGCCTTCTAAACAACTAGCGAATCTTTAATAATGGAATACGGTATAGGTGATAACTAATCCCCTATACCGATTTTTATTTTAGAATACCTACAATTGTTCTTACCGCGTAGCACCTTCTACTGCTTATTACCTTCTACTGCAAATATGTCTTAACAACAAAATCTGATATAGCAAACCTTCTAAAAATCTACTTTACCGCGTAAGGCTTTTGTTTTACCACGCTGGGTTTTTTGGTCTACGCGTTTGCGTTTGGCGTTTCTACTAGGTTTGGTCGGTTTTCTGGTTTTATTGACGTAAGTGGCTTTTGTGATAAAGCTCTGCAGTCGCTCAAGTGCATCAATCTTATTACGCTCCTGCGTACGAAACTGCTGCGCTTTTATGATGAGCACACCTTCTTTGGTGATGCGGCTATCTTTGCTGTCTAGCAATCGCCGCTTGTATTCGTCGCTCAGACTTGAGGAATGAATATCAAAACGCAGATGAATGGCAGAGGATACTTTGTTGACATTCTGCCCGCCTGCACCTTGTGCGCGTATCGCACTGATTTCAACCTCGTTGTCATTGAGGCTGATACGGTTGTTGATAAATATCATAGTATGCTTTTGTAGAGTATGGATAGATGTCGTCCATGATATCGTATTATAGATTTGCCTGCTACTTTGCCAGTAGATGGTTCAATAGTTGACGACTGCGTGCAATCACTGGTGCATCCACCATTTCTCCCTCTATTTTGAACACGGCCCGCCCGCTGCGCTCGTACTCATCCAGCACACGCTGAGCAAAGGATAGTGCCTCAGCTGTTGGCTGTAATGTCTGCTGAACGACAGCCACTTGTTTGGGATGAATACATAGCATCCCTGATAGGCCCATCTGTGACCAGAGCTGCACTCGCGCGCTCAGCCCTATTTCATCTTTAAAATCAGGATAAATAGTATCGATAGGCGGTGACAACTGATGTACTGTTGACGTTAGAATGAGTTGATAACGAATCTGATTGGCGATAGTATCCGCAGCAGCTGTCCCTACTTGCACCTGCAGATCATTACACAAATCTAGAAACCCATAGCTGAATGCCACTAGCCCAACTGCCTTTGCCATGCTATCGATTTGGTACAACCCAATAGCACTCTCGATCAATGCGATGACAGGTAAGCTTGTGACCTGATGTACACTATTAATGTCTTCTGCTTTCTCAGCTTTGGCTAATACCACACCTGCTAAGTGTGGCATTTGCTGACACAGTACAATATCTTTGAAGAACGCTTCACTGCCTGCCTTGTTGATACGTACCCAAATCGGCTGATAACCTGCACTATTATGATATTGCTGTAATGATTCACGTGCGAATGCTTTATCCTCTGGAGCTACCGCATCTTCTAAATCTACGATGACCGCATCTGCACCACTAGCAAAGGCCTTGTCTACTCTATCCATTCGAGTCGCTGGTACAAATAGCCATGTTTTATTTTGAGATATTGTATTTATTTTATTTTTGATCACTGAATCCATGTATAACTCCATTATATTATCCAAGCGATTTTTAACGTGTCTATTATGCCACTATATAACTGATGATCATTTGAAATTATTGATTCATTTGACAGCACAAAACTAAGACTACTTAAAAATTAATCGAAAAATAAAAATAAAGAAACCGCATGAAAATCAATCTCATGCGGTCTTTGAGTCTAATGCAGTTTTACACAATTACTTTCTTATCTAACCTATGTCTTATAGTCGATTCAATTTAAAAGTAGTACAAGGCAACCGAGTGCAGATGTATATGTAATACTTCAAGCGAGGTTAACGCTGTAATACTTTTATAGTGGAATGACTATATAGATTATCTAATTAAGCCAGCATACCACCGTCAACAACAATAGTTGCACCAGTCGTATAGCTTGAGGCATCCGATACCAGATACAGTACGGTACCTGCCATCTCATCAGGGTCAGCTACGCGTCCTAGCGGAATCGAGTGTAGTGCCATTTTCAAGACTTTGTCGTTAGTCGTCAAGGCCGAGGCAAATTTGGTATCGGTCAAGCCTGGCAATAACGCATTGACACGAATATTTAGTGGACCACATTCTTTGGCAAATGCTTTGGTCATGCTAATGACGGCAGCTTTGGTGATTGAATAAATCCCTTGCTTGTCCCCTGCTACTAAGCCATTAACCGATGCTGTGTTTAAAATCACACCGCCGCCTTGCTCTTTCATCATTTTGCCAGCGGCAGTAGACATAAAGAAGTAACCACGGATATTTACTTCAACGGTTTTGTCAAAAGCGGCTAAATCTGTGTCTAAAATATGACCATAGTATGGGTTGGCTGCTGCATTATTGACCAAGATATCGATTTGACCAAATTCGCTTTTGATATGTGCAAACGTTGCGTCAATTTGCTCCATATCGCCCACATGACAAGCAAAAGCGCTTGCTTTATAACCATCAGCGACAATGCTGTCAGCAACTGCTTGGCAAGCGTCGATTTTGCGGCTAGAGACGATGACATGTGCGCCTCTTGATGCCAAGAGACGGGCAATAGATTCACCAATGCCTCGGCTAGCACCCGTTACTAGGGCAATCTTGCCCGTTAAATCAAATAAATCTTTCATCATTATTCCTTATATTTTTGGATATTTTATACGTGTGAGATTCACTGTTATACATAACTGTTATATATAGTAGTAGCTAAAGTCATTTAGTTACTGAGCTTTTATGTTTGAGCCTATATATTCAAGCCTCATTCACTGAACGCAGATAATCGCTGTCATAACTAACAGCGATTATCGAGCACTAATAAACTGAACAAAGAGCGCTCAACGATCACGGTTACGCTAGCATACCACCATCTAAGGTGAAGGCATGACCATTCATAAAGCTGCTTTCATCGCTGGCAAGCCATGCAATTGCACTAGAGATTTCACTGACGTTTCCTAGGCGGCGCAGTGGACTGGCCTTAATCGTTGCTTGCTGCGTACGCTCATCCATCGTTGCCATGGTATTGCGTACCATTGGCGTATCGATGAAGCTTGGGCAGACCGCATTAAAACGAATATTGGCGCGAGCGTATTCATGGGCTGCTGATTTGGTGAGACCCATAACTCCGTGTTTGGCAGCACTATAGGCTGAAATCATAGGCGCTGAGCGTAGACCTGCAATAGACGCTACGTTAATCACATGACCACCGCCACTCGGTAACATACACTTGACTGCGGCACGCATACAGTGCCAAACGCCTTTTAAATTCACGGCGATATTGCGATCAAACTCTTCATCACTCAGCTCATGCATCGGTGATGGTTTATGATCGATGCCGGCATTGTTTACCACCACGTCTAGACCGCCCAGCGTTTCCATGGCAAAATCAAATAACGCGCGCACTTCATCACCGCTGGTCACGTCTACTTTTTTGAAGACAATACTGTTACCAGCATCCTGACCTTGCTGCGCAACAGCAGCGCCCATCTCTTCTGCCATATCTCCGATGACCACTTTTGCGCCGCGACTGGCTAACAACAATGCACTTGCGGCACCAATGCCTGAGGCACCACCCGTGATCAAAACTCGCTTGCCAGCTACATTACTAGCTACGTCTGATGCAATTCCATTTGTATTTGATGTCATGATTTATCCCTCTACCTTAAGTACTAGTTTGCCGAAGTTTTCACCGTTAAAGAGCATCATAAGCGTATCAGGGAACGTCTCAATACCCTTAACAATATGATCTTTCACTTTCATGTCGCCTGACTGAATCCAGCCTGCAATTTCTTTCATGGCGATTGGATATTCTTTGATATTATCGAACACCACGATGCCTTCCATCCGAGCACGATTGACAAGTAGTGACAGATAGTTCGATGGACCTTCGACCGCTGTGGTGTTGTTGTATTGACTAATCGCACCGCAGATTACGATACGCGCACGCAGGTTAATTTGCGTAAGTACATCATTCAAGATATCACCGCCAACGTTATCGAAATAGACATCGACGCCGTTTGGACAGGTTTTTTTCAGTGCTTTTTTCACGTCTTCGTTTTTGTAGTCAATCGTTGCATCAAACCCAAGCTCATCGATCAAGAATTTACACTTCTCAGCCCCGCCTGCAATACCGACGACGCGGCAACCTTTGATCTTGGCAATTTGACCGACCAAGCTACCCACAGCACCAGCAGCACCAGAGACAACAACGGTCTCGCCTGCCTTTGGCTGACCTGTTTTTAGCAAACCAAAATACCCTGTCATACCTGGCATACCAAGTACGCCTAGGTAATAGGACAACGGCGCTAGGTTTGGATCGACTTTATGCAACCCAGTACCATCACTTACCGCATACGACTGCACGCCATTGTGTCCTGCCACATAGTCACCGACAGCGAACTTTTCATGTTTACTCTCGATCACTTCACCGACCGTACCACCGCGCATCACATCACCAATCTGTACCGGCTCGATATAGGATTTTGCATCATTTAGCCAGCCGCGCATAGCAGGATCGATAGAGATATAGTCAACTCTAATCAGTAATTGACCGTCACTGATAGTCGGTACTTCTGTTTCGGTATAATCCCAAGTCTCAGCACTTGGTGCACCAACAGGTCTTGCTTTTAGGCGCCATTGTTTGTTTATCGTTGTCATGTCTCTTTCCTTAGAGTTGTACTTAGAACCAATCCGCTTGCATATCAGTACAAACAGCGTTGGTGTTGGTTAATATCTCGATATCGCGCTTGATTAATGGCAGCTCCCAATCGATGAAATACTTAGCCGCTTGTATTTTGCCCTTATAAAAGTTCTGCTGCTCAGTATCTTGGGTAGTGCTTAGTAGCTGCTCGGCTTTACTGGCTTGGCGAATCCAAATCCAGCTCAATACGATTGAGGCAAAGATATTCATCAATGCTTGGGCATTACCAGTAAGCGTTAATGCGTCTTCTGTCTGCAACACTTTGCTTAGATGTACCAGCACTTCGTGTAGATGACCCATATAAGGTGTCAGTTTACCTGCAAGCGCTGCACTCTCAGGCGTGGTGATGCTCTCTAGGTCTTGGGTGATTTCACGCTTTAGGATTTGAATACCCAAACCACCTTTTTGCCACAACTTACGAAATGACAAATCTAAGGCCTGTACACCATTTGTGCCTTCATGAATCGGATTTAGGCGATTGTCACGCCAAAACTGCTCAGCATGATACTCACGCGTATAGCCTGCGCCGCCCAATACTTGAATACCCAAATCATTGGCTTTAGGACCATACTCAGATGGCCATGCTTTTAGTACTGGCGTGAGGAGGTCTAACAGTTCGGTGAGCTCATTTTTTAGTGTTTCATCTTCACAGGTATTGATACGGTCAATCAGATTTGAGCCGTATAGGCATAATGAGATACCGCCTTCAGAATAAGCTTTTTGGGCCAGTAGCATGCGTTTTACATCGCCGTGCTGAATGATAGCAGTCGCATCGTCTTCAGGTTTGTTATTCGGTGCAATTCGACCTTGGGTACGGTCTTTGGCATAATCTAGCGAATACTGATAACCGCGATAGCCGATCATCGATGCACCAAAACCAACAGCAATACGTGCCTCATTCATCATCTTGAACATATAGCGCAGACCAAAGTGCTCATCACCAATCAGATAACCATAGCACTCGCCTTCATCACCGAAGCTCAATGCGGTAGAGGTCGCCCCTCTATACCCAAGCTTGTGAATCAGTCCTGTCAGATGCACATCGTTACGCTCACCAACAGACAAGTCATCGTTCAAGCGATATTTCGGTACGGCAAATAAAGAGATGCCTTTGACCCCACCTGGACCGCCTGGAACTTTGGCCAATACCAAATGCACGATATTGTCAGACAATTCGTGATCGCCGCCTGAGATATAAATTTTGCTACCTTTGACACGGTACGAGCCGTCGTCTTGTTTGACTGCAGTAGTCTTGATATCAGCAAGTGATGAGCCAGCATGTGGCTCGGTCAGCGCCATGGTTCCAGTGAACTCACCTGTTAACATACGCGGCATGAAGGCAGCTTTGATCTCGTCGCTAGCAAAATGCGAGATGACGTTGATTGCGGCAGTTGTCAAAAATGGATAAGCCGTTGTCGACGGGTTGGCTGCCATAAAGTAGCCTGCCACGGCAGTCATGACGGTTTCAGGCAATTGCATGCCGCCATCTTCGAAACTGTAACGACCGGCGATAAAGCCAGATTCGCGAAAGGCGTCAAAAGCAACTTTGACATCGCTGATCATGCTGACTTTTTTGCCATCGAACTGAGGCTCGTCCTTGTCTGCAATATGATTGTGCGGCAAAAATAAATCGGTTGCGATTTTGTTTGCGGTCTCCAATACTGCGTCAAACGTCTCGCGGCTATGTTCTGAAAACTTTGAGTGTTCGGTGAGTGTTTCAGTACCTAGTACATCATACAACTGGAACGGTAACTCAAAGTCATTGAGGAGGGTATCTGCTGCCATAGTATTCTCGCTAACGAATTAAATGTGGTTATCAATTGATATTAATCTAATTTAACCCGCCTCCGTATTGTCATTTATGACATAATTATGGTCAAATAAGACAGATATGGCGTACACAGTTGGACAAAAACACCAACCAAATGGCTGTTTTGGTACATATATCAATGGAGAGTTAGTGGCTGATGCCTTACTTCAAACCTTTTAAAATGATTATCCTTGGCTTCGATGGCGTACTTGGTAGTGTCCTCTCTGGCGCATTGGATTTATTTTCGTTTACAGGCGTCAGCTGGCAACGGTTCTCAAATGAGTCTGTAGAGCCTCGGTTTAACGTGCAGATAGCAAGTCTAGGCGGCGGGGATATCAGATGTAGTAACCGTTTGATCATGCAAGCTCACTGCGATATTCAAGATGTGACAGAGTGCGATTTATTGCTCGTCCCTACTATTGGAGATTCTATTGACAAAGTATTGACGCAAAACAGCGAGCTGCTACCACACCTAGTGCGGCTTGCAAATACCAATGCTGATATTGCGAGTAATTGTAGCGGGGCGTTTTTTTTGGCAAAGGCAGGATTATTGGATCACAAAGTAGCCACTACTCACTGGGGCTACGCCAACAAGTTTAAGACAGATTTCCCACTGGTCGATTTGCAAGAAAACCAGTTTGTCACGCAGTCAAGAAGTCAGTCGAGTACTCAATCAGGCAATATATTCTGTGCGGCAGGTGGTAGTGCTTTTTATGACCTCGGGCTTTTATTAATAGAGCGTTACTGTGGCCGTGAGATGTCTACGCAAGTAGCAAAGACCCAAATTATCGATAGTAAAAGAGGCAGTCAAAACAGCTATACCAATGTGACTTTGCACAAACCACATTCGGATCATTTGATTAAACAAGTCCAAGACTACATAGAAGAAAACTTCCGCCAACCGTTACAGATCAGTAGCCTAGCTGCCATGATAAACATCACACCGCGGACGTTGAACAGACGCTTTCAGTCTTGCGTCGCGATGCGACCGATTGAGTATATTCAGGCTGTCAGAATCGAGCAGGCCAAACGCTTACTAGAGTTGGGCGACGTCTCGATAAAATCACTGGCCTATCAAGTTGGTTATGAGGACATCTCGTCATTTACCCGACTATTTAAACGTGCAACAGAGCTCACTCCTAAAGAGTATCAAGATAAGTTCTCGCGACTGGCGATTTAGTAATGCTAATGACTATTGGTTTAAAGTTAGTAGTTAGAGACTAATGCCCAATGCTTAGTATAAGTACTTAGTGCTTAGTGCTTAGTCCTTAGTCCTTAGTGCTAAGCGCTCAAGGGCTAAGCAGGCTGCCATAAGCCCTCTACATGAATAGCGTCAGCCTTGATAGTTGGATAGTCGCTAAATGCCAACTGATAGCCACCATCTGTAACAGGGCTAAGCTGGCACGTGGCGCCAAGTGGGAAGCTGTGCTTTTGGCCGATATGACCAAAACGCATACCACTATAAACCGGCAATCCTGTTAGTTCATGCAATTGGCGAATGACTGTGGCAACATCATAGCGCTTGTCATAACTGTCCTCGCCTGCACCAGACAACGCCCCAAATACAATCGCTTGTTGATGTTTAAATACACCTGCTAGGTACAAGTCGTATAACATACGCTCAATACGATATGCCTGCTCCCCCACGTCTTCTAAGAACACAATACCACCATCAATGCGAGGCAGATACTCACTACCTGCCAATGCAGATACCACGCTCAAATTACCACCCCAGATAGTACCTGTTATTGATTTTGGCTCACCACTTGCTAAGATACTAGGCAAATTTTGACTGGTCAAAGATGCGTCTTGTATGCTGATGGTTAAGCGAGGATTGATTAGCGCTTCGGCAAACTGCCGACAACTGACATGGTCGGGCGCTGATTTGCCAAACTCACTATAGAGCATGGGGGCCGCCAGCGAGCTCATTGACCCTTTTGCCAGTAATGCACACTGAAGAGCTGTCACATCGCTAAACCCTGCGAGTATCGTGCCGCGCTCTTTTGTGATACGCCCAAGTGTCACCCAATCAACCATGGGCAATAGTCGCATCGCACCGTAACCACCGCGGACACCAAGTAGGAGTTTTGGTGCCGCTATGGCACCAGTGGCAATATTCTGAAAGTCACTTGCCCGCTGGAAGTCCGTACCCGAAAAGCGCAAATACTGACGATTGGTAATTGCAGGATTGTTTACTTTAAACCCCGCACAAGCCATACGATCCAATGCCAATTGATTGCGATCGCTACTGCCGCCCACATTGGAGCTGGCAAAAATCCGTGTCTCAATGGTTGGGGTAATACAGCGCGTTTGGGTTAGTGACGACTGTGAGGGTAATGGTGATTGCGCACCCGATAGTGCCATCGGTAAATCGTCTTTGGTCAGCTGCGATATATTATTGGCATCGGCAGTACTCGCGGCAAGTACTTGAGAGATGCCTTGAGTCGCTAATACTGCTGTGCCTGCACCGATACCCACGTGACGCAAAAACTGCCGGCGGTTTAATCTGGTGCTGATACTAGTCGCTAGTTTTGAGCGCTCACTTTTAGCTAATAGAGTGTTTGAACCCATACGTTACTACTGCCTATATACTTTTATTTTTGTTGTTTATCTATGCTGTGCGATTTTGTACTGATATATATTTATCGCAAGACATACTTATGCCCATACCCGTTACTGTAGTCGTACGCTCATATTGTAACGTATCTCACCAGCAGACAAGTTGCCCAACCTTTACCTATATTTACTTTTTCGCTACCGAGACACACAATATAGGTCGATTGGATTTGTTACTGTAAATACGAATTCATCGAAAATAAAAAAAGGCAAAATTTATGTTTAATAAAAAAACGAACAAAGACAAAGCGCTTGACTCTAATTTGGAATATTTACTTAGTAAAGAAAGCAGGCTGAAAGAAAAGCTAGAAGACAGCGGATACCTTGAACCTTTTAGTGATGATCTGATGCTATTTATGAGTCTTGTCAAAGACTATTACAAAGGTGACTACCGTAAGATTCCTTTTAAAACCATTTCAGCTGGCGTTGTTGGTGCGATATATATGCTAAACCCAATTGATTTGATTCCTGATTCTATCCCATTCATCGGTCATATCGATGATGCACTGGTACTTAGATTTTGCTTAAAACAAGCCAAAAAAGATCTGCAAAAATACAAAGAATGGAAACAAGAACAATCAGATGCCAAAGCTAAGTCAGAAGCCAAAAAAGATGCCGATAAAAATAGTGACGACAAGGCTATTACTGATAAAGAAACTAACAGTGATAAGAAAGATGGCGACAAGAAAGACAGTGATGAAAACAGCGCCGACCTAAAAAAAGCATCATAGCCATTAATTAACTAATCCAAGTAATCAATCAAGTTTTATAGCGCATCAAAACCTGATAAAACTGTATTATCGAACAAGCTGATAAACCAAAGCCACGACCGTTCATTTAAGATTCGGTCGTGGCTTTTTGCTGTCAGCCCATCTACTGGCATGCTTTAATCAGGGACATCGTATCTCGCTTTTTCTGGATTGAGTCCGAACGAATAGACAAAGGTTGCCACCAAACTATTGATAATAATAAAAGGTAAATCAATCAAAGCATGACCAAGTGCATAACGACCAATCAACCACGAAACAATGAGCATAATGATAAAAAACCCACCCAAATATGCCAAAATAGCAGGGTGCTTTAGATTGTAGGGCTGTTCAGGTGTCGGCTGTTTTTCTAATACATAGGTTCTTATCGCCCAGCCCGCTGCATAAGAAAACCCGCCTAACACGACATAACTAAAAAAATTCATATTGCTTAACTCTGATGGTATGACTGTTTATAGCAAAATACGGTTTTAAGATACGATCTAAAAATACTGTCTTTTATCAATAATGCTGATGGACATCGTTTTAGATACTCTCATTGACATTATCGATAATAATATCAGCATGGGGATTACCTAAAATATCCGTATTGATATCATCACACTCTACTCGGTAGATAGTGTTGGCACCTCGGTAAATATAAGACAAGTACTCACTGTCCAACAGCGGGTCAATATTTGCATAGGAGGGCTTGACATGGGCCAGTACCAGCACTCGATCAGGACGACCAATAACTGCATCAACGTTGTCAGGGTCAATAGAGAAGAACTGCGGTATATCACTATTGTCAACCACCTCTAATATCTCAGGATTATCCCAAACACGTTTGGCTGTGGCCGGCTCTTTCATCTGCATCACCCAAGCGCCTTCTTGTTGGCTAACCTTTATCTGGGCGGGTTCGTCTTGGCTCACGGTATAGCAACCCTCAAAGACAGACAGGTCTGTCGCAACCTCACTATCTGCTTGAGTACTGCTATCATTACAAGCACTCAAAAAGAGCGCGCTACTGGCAGTCACACTGAGCATCAGATACGTCAGTCTTTTATAAGAAATGTTTGAGCGTAAGGACATAATAGGGTTACCCTGCAGTTATGTGTTAGAAGCTGTCTTTGAGCGAATCATTATTGCATAATCATCAAAGCGACGTTGTCAAAGCAATATTAAGGAGCCATCTAGAACCAATTACCTATAACTGGTCATCTATAACTAGTTATCTACAACTTAGTTTCGCTACTTTTTGCTACGGCGCTTGTGTGTGATGTTGCTGGCAGTACGCTAACGTTATTTTAACAGAAAACAATCAGGTTACTATTATGTTGTGAGTAGACAGAAGGGTTTTGCGATTTTGTGCGTGGTGATTGCCCCTATTTATTATAGATTTGCTATACTCACAACGTCAGCACTTGGTACATATAGCATGAACAAGATGCTTTAGCACAATGCTATGCCCATCCTTTATCAGGTCAATATTCTTTTATGTCAGACAACGGTAGTAACCCTATGCCATCCATCACAGACAATGCAACCAATCCACTAGCCGCCAAAGCAAATACCACCGTCGCCTATACTGATGGCGCCTGCAAAGGTAATCCTGGCGCTGGCGGTTGGGGCGCGCATCTTATATTCAGTGATGGCAATACACAAGACCTATATGGCGGCGATACCGAAACCACCAACAACCGCATGGAGCTAATGGGTGCGATACAGGCCCTGACGCATAGTCCACATGAACAGAGGCTTGAGATTTGGACAGACTCCAGTTATGTCCAAAAAGGCATCACCGAATGGATTGAAGGTTGGAAGAAAAAAGGCTGGAAAACAGCCAGCAAAAAGCCCGTCGCGAACAAAGACCTATGGCAGCAACTAGATAAACTGTGCCAGATGCGCGATGTGAGCTGGCACTGGGTCAAAGGTCATGCTGGACATGCAGGTAACGAAAAAGCAGATGAGCTGGCAAATTTAGGAGTCACATCAAATAGCGGTCATACAGCAATAACTGAATCGGACAGCACTAAAAAAAAAGACCACGTGACGTCTGATAAGACCCAGAACTCATCTAATGATGATTGGCTGAAGTTCGACCCATTGGGTTTAGATATGGCAGACGATGAGTATGAAGAAGACATATCAGAGGATGAGTCGCCGGTTCATGACTCCCATCAAGCTACTACCACAAATAAAGATGATCGCGCACAGGCTACGCATCATTACAGCAATATCAACACCAATACCCCGACGATTATCAATGATATGCCAGAGGTCAAAACATCTATGACTGATACCACCATAAATAGCGACACAATGAGTATAGATCCTGATGCTCCTAAGTTTGATGGGGATACGAGCCGTGCCAACCCTCATTTCAAACCGCTGCTACCAGAACCAATACATCGTCATGAGGCAGATCGCCAGCTCATTATGGATACGGAGACCACAGGACTTGATGCCCTAAAAGGTGACCGAGTCATTGAGGTGGGTATTGTAGAGATGGTTGGACGTAAATTCACTGGTGAGAAACTACACGTCTACATCAACCCGCAGCGCGGCATGGATGAAGAAGTCATTCGTATTCATGGTATCTCTGAGGCATTCTTGACTGATAAGCCTACTTTTGATCAAGTGGCACAGGCCTTATATGATTTCATGGATGGCGCTGAGATTATCGCTCATAACGCCACGTTTGATATGAACTTCTTAAATATGGAGTTTGCGAAAGTTGGTTTGAATGACTTTGCCAATCGGGTACAAGTCACTGATTCTTTGGTCATGGCAAAGCAGCAATACCCAGGGCAAAAAAACACCCTAGATGCCCTAGTGCGTCGCCTAAACGTTGGCAAGCAAGACCGTACCTTTCACGGCGCCTTACTGGATTCGGAGATTCTAGCCGAAGTGTATTTGGCAATGACAGGTGGACAGGTCACCCTCGCCATTGAAGAGGATACTCAAGCAGATGGTGGACAGACCGCTCATGCGAATTTCGCTGATTTGGCAAATTTATTGCTAGCATCATCTACAGACGAGACCGCCAATCAAAGCTGGTATAGCGCTTTGGCAGAAGACTACCCTGCACTCAACGCCAATCTCTAGCTGATGTCTAGTTGACGTTTGGCAGCTGATGGTCGTTAACTCAGCGCAAACAAATATAGGCAGTCAAGTGCCGAAGCACGATGCATACTGTAAACAAAATTGTCTAATATTCTGTTGCCGTCGACTGACTCCACATCGACAATTGTACAATATAGTCTTGATTATTATTAAATAAAACGTTAAAACATCACTAACAACTATTTTATAATTCAAATTTATACCATTGTTATTCTCATCAGTACATTATGGAAAAATACTTATGGACCAGTCTGCGCAAATGAAATTAACCGCCCCTACGCTTAGTGTTACTGATTTTAATCTACCCTCCCTTCATTTGTTGCATGATGAGGTTGTCGCCACACTTAAGGATACTGAGATTCACTTAAGTGAGTTCAACGACGATAACAGTCAAGCCCCTTTATTATTAGACTCTATTGGTGTCCTAAAACAGCTGTCCCGTATTTTTAAACTGATCTCTTTGGTCGGTGCAGAGCTGTTGAACGATGCCATCGTTGATGGTCTACAGCGTCTTTATGATAGTGGCGATAATAATGATGTCGATTTAATCATGGATCTATCAGAAGCCATCATGACGTTGGATCGCTATATCGAGTTTGTTCTACTAACTGAATCGGTAGAGCCGACTTTATTATTACCCGTGGTCAACAAGCTTAATGCTCACGGGCAGAAACCGCCTATGGTGGTCGAAGACTTTGCTGCCTTTGGCAGCAGTAGCGTCATTATCGCCAATCCGGAACAAAATTTCGAACCGCTCAGCTCACTTAATCTGGATACAGAACTACTCACTGATGCGTATCGCAGTGGTCTTGGAGTAGCGCTACTGAATCAAGATGGCGATATCGATGCCAACGAGCAGCAAAGACTCGATGCGATGAGCGCTGCCTGTGCATTGATAGCGTCACAGACCAATAGTTTATTTTGGCAAGCAGCGACGACTGCTGTTACTGATCTTGCAGCGGTTATGCCATTAAGTTTGAGCCAAAAACATACGTTAATTTATTTAGAGCAGCAATTTCACAGCTATTTACCAGTGATGGACACACGCTTTGCTGATTTGGTTAGCTTTGCCTGCCAGCGTGATAGCGCAGCGGCACAGCACTTGCGTGAGCAGTATGCAAGTAACCATTTAGAAGGTACTCAGCTTGATGAAATGAAGCGTTTCTTGTTTGGTCCCAATCGCGCGCTTACCGATACCTTAAATACTATTATTCAAACGCAGATTGGTTCGATCAAAGAAAATGTGGACAGCTATGCACGTGGTGACTCGATCAATCCAATCGATATGCATACCGCACAGATAATCGAAGCTTTGACTGAGCTTAGCTCAGCGCTACGTCTGCTTGGACTGTCAAATGCTGCCAATAGCCTTAGCACCGCAGCAGACGCTGTCAGTCATTGGCAAGCGCCGTCACCAGATGATTTTGACCATTTATTATTGGCATTGATGCATGCAGAGAACGCAGCCATTGCCATGGCAGAGATGCATACACCAGGGGCGATTTATTTACCGCTAAACAACCCTCACATCTCATTGCATCAGCTCAATACAGCCAACGATACGTTGATACAAGAGAGTCGTACTGCTATCGCGAGTGTCGAACAAGCCATCAATGACTACTTGGCAGAGCCTGAGCGCGATATGTTAAATATCCAAAATGTCCCTGGCATGATGCGTCAAGTCGCAGGTGCAGTACGCTTCTTACAGCTGCCTACTCCTGCTAGTATGCTGAGTCAATTGGCTAACTATATCGAGCAACGTATAGAAAGCGAACGACGCATTGAAGACAGCACATTGGCCTGCATCGCTGATGTCATTATGGCCGTCGATCATCATTTAGATGGCTTTGAGAATAACCGTCCTGTTAGCAAGCAAGCCCTTGATATTGGTCAGCAAAGCCTGAGCCACTTACTTGCTGCGTGATAAAGTGGTCTGAATGTCATGGTTATAACGTTACCGCCATGACATTTATCTTAACTATCATCGATAAGATCATTTACTTTAAATAAGTCTGTATCTAAGCCGATGCAGGTTTATCTCAAACTGTTTGGAAAACTTTATGGCACATGCTTTCGTACTGAGTGGCGACACTGTTCTATGTCGTCAAATGCCAGATGGCTGGTGGCCGTGGCAAATTGAACTGCCCTCAAGTCGCAATAACTCAGATGAGCCTGGTTATCATGTTGGTCATGTCACGCTACACGAAAGCCTGTCGCCGCATCATTGGCTGTCCAACAGTACTGCTGATAACGAAGACGCTCAAACCTTTACTGCGCAAGCAACCACTGCCATGACTTATGATTATGCAGTCGCGCACGGCGTAACGCTGCCTATCATCGCTGAAAGCAGTGATAGTGTATTTGTTCCTTATCGCCAGCTGATGACTCATTTGCCAGTTGCTTTGTCAGATCAGATTAGCCAAGCCATACAATTATTGGGCTGGCAAGCAGATACACAATTTTGTAGTCGCTGCGCTAGCCCTACGGTGCATGCCAACCAAGGCGAACGTGCTATGGTTTGTCCTGTATGTAGGCTGCGCCAGTATCCTCGTGTACAGCCGTGCGTCATTACTGCCATTACTCGCCCAAACCCAGTGACCGGCGAGCTACAAATATTATTGGCTCATCACCATCGCCATGGACAGCAAAAACTGCCACCCATGTATGGTTTGATCGCAGGATTCGTAGAAGTTGGAGAGAGTCTAGAGCATGCAGTCGTCCGCGAAGTGGCAGAAGAGGTGCATATTAGCGTTTCAAACATCCGCTATGTGAGCAGTCAACCATGGCCGTTTCCCTCCAACTTAATGCTAGGGTTTCGCGCGTCTTATGCCGATGGTGATATCATCATTCAAGAAGAAGAGTTATCGCATGCTGACTTTTTTGATCTATCTAATCTACCCAAAATCCCGCCAAAAGGTAGCATCGCTCGAGATTTGATCGATCAAATTGCTACCGAGCAAGGCGTCTTACTATCACATTAGAATGCGCTGATATCAGCGTGATGCTGCATTATATTGAGAGTTCTGTAGTGGATCACGCATTGCGCAAGCCCACACGCTGATACTGCCATTCTACCAGTCTAGGTATTAACAATCCTGCAATCACAATCGCCATGCCTAACAACTGCAAAGCAGTCACTTGCTGACCATAAGCAAACGCGGTGAGCGCGGCAAATACAGGTACAAAATTGAAAAATAGAGAGGCATTGGTAGCGCCTACTTGCTTAACACCAGAAATCCATAGTAGATAGCCACCAACCGTACCAAAGATACCAATGAACATCAGGTCACCAAAGACACTGCGACTGATCGCTAGGCTCTCTTGTATAGGGTGCACATCTGCGCTAAACAGCACCATAAGTGAGATCACTCCAAGCCCTGATAACATACCAACCAAAGTATAAGGAATCATTGGCATCCAGCGACTGATACCTTGGGTCAGATAGGTATATAGACTCCAGCACAGCATGCCCAAAAAGATAATTTGATCACCATGATTGAACTCAAACCCTAATAGTTTGGCAAATGCGCCATCGGTCAGTACCAGTAGTACCCCAGAGAGACAGACCACCAAACTAAACAGTGCGCCTCTCGTAGGGAACTGGCGCTGCGCCACAGAACCAATCAAAGAAGTAACCAACGGACTCAGCGCCATGATCAAGGCGCCATTATTGGCATTAGTCTGCGCCAAGCCTGTGAATAGCCCCAAGTTTAAGCCGCCAACACCGATGATAGAGACGCCAATCGCCCATGCCCATTGTTTTGGTGTGAGCGTTGGCAGTGGCATGTGCTTGTATTTTGCATAGAGGTACAGACATACCGAGGCAATACCAAAACGCCATACGACCAAAGTCAAGGCATTGACCTCATTCAAAGCGTGTTTGCCAACGGGAAAACTTGCACCCCAAAAGAACGTGCACAGTAGCAAACACAATACGGCGGTGGTATTCGCTGAACGGCTCATATGACTTCCAAAAAACTTGCGAAAAGATAAGCACCAGTGTATATATTTTAAATACGGTATAAACAAGCAATAACGAGAGCATAGATTCCGAATATGAAATTTAACTACTCCCTTGACGATATGCGCAGCTTTTGTACGGTTGTACGCTATGGCAGCTTTCGCCAAGCCTCAGTGATGCTTGATATGCCACTATCCACCTTGAGCCGCCGCATTGCCAAATTAGAAACCGATCTGGGACTGAGATTACTCAATCGTGATGCACATCGTGTCCAGCTAACCCATGCAGGGCAACAATATTATAAAAGCAGTGCTCATCTCTTTGACGAGCTAGAAAATGTCGCATCTTGCTTGCTACAAGATAAAGACCAAGCCAAAGGTACTATCAGAATCAGTGCCCCTGTCAATTTTGGTAGTGATATTTTAGCGCCGCATTTCAACGCCTTTTTGAAGCAATATCCAGATATCAACTTAGATTTACGTTTGTCCAATCAAACCATTGATATTGATGCGCAGGCAATTGATATTGCTTTTCGTATTGGTGAGCATAGTGCCGATCACTGGATTGGACGACAGTTGACCCATATTCGTTTTATGATCTGTGCTGCTAGCAATATCGATGTGTCTGATATTCGAGTGCCTAGCGATTTGGCGAAGTATCCTACGGTACTGTGCACTCCTATGTCGACTTGGCATCTACAACATCGTATGACTGGAGAAGTATACACCTACCAGCCCATGAACGATGTACGTCTAAGGGTTGATAATATCAGCCTATTAACTGGAGCTATTGCTGATGGTATCGGTCTAGGCTTTATTCCTGATTATGATGCAAATCCTTTGATCAACTCAGGCAGTTTGCAATGGGTACTGCCTGAATGGAATAATCAGCCAAGAGGCTGCCAGATGCTCTATCGTGACCGTGATAACATGCCTCATCGTATGCATTTATTAATTGATTTTATCCTCAAACGTTTTGGCAAATAAGTGCTACGCAAACACTCGTTTTGTAATACCTATTAGCATTATTGGGTTTGAGCCGATGGCATTAAATTGTCATCGTTAGGTTTGGGCTTATACTTTTTGAGGATGCTGTGGCTTTAAGGCAGTGCTGTTTTTTTGGTAATGCTGTCTTTTTAATGTTGCTATCTTGGTATTTGATCATGATGTTTTACGACTGCAAATATGTTAATCTTTTGCGGCGCAAGACAAGAGCGATTATTATAGATTGTGTAGATAAACCGTATAGATAGACTGGTTAGCTATTAAACGTATGATACTGCTAGTTAGACCTGTGATATGTCTATAGCACATCCGGCAAGTCGTTACTTATCTAACTATTGATCCCTATCAATGACACTACTGACAATGACTGACATTAAGGCCAGTAATACCATGTCTCAGACCGACGACTATCCACAAGCAGCATCACGTGTCACTAAAAATGCCGAGCAGACACGTTTGACAGACTTACCGATTTTGTTTAAATCACTACATATCGATACCCTGCCCGCTGATATACAGACAAGAATTGCACGCGTGGATGCTTGTCTACCGCAAACACAATGCGGACTTTGTGAGCATCCAGACGGATGCCTGCCGTATGCAGCTGCTATCGTATTGGAGGGAGAGGCGTACAACAAATGCGTGCCTGGTGGTCAGCCAGTGACTGACGCGATTGCTCAGACGATTGGGATAGACACTCAGAGCCATACCCTGAGCGCTGCGCCCTCACAGTGGCCGATAGATATGACATCTGGTCGTCCAACAGAGGTTCGTGCGGTCATCCGTGAGGACGACTGTATTGGCTGCACCAAGTGTATCCCAGCGTGCCCGGTCGACGCTATTGTCGGTACTGGCAAACACATGCATACGATTTTTACCGATTTATGCACGGGCTGCGAGCTGTGTATCGCACCCTGCCCTGTCGACTGCATCGATTTGGTCACTATTGATCGCAAAATCTCTGAACCTGAAAGGCTCGCCGAACAAGAAGATTTAAGACAGCGCTACCACACGCATCTCAAGCGTGTGACAAAGCAACTGGCTGATACCAGCAATAGCAGACCTGTGGTGAGTATGGTCGAAGCCAAACTGAATAATGCAGCGAGCCAGTCTCTAAACATTAGCGAAGCGCAAGCAAAAAATACCATTGCAGCTGCCAAACTACGTACCAAAATCAAAAAGTTAGAGAAACAGCTTAGCGTCCGTGCTAATGACAAAAAGCAAGTAGAGCTTGAGGCGCTACAAGCAGAACTCGACTCACTGCAAGTAGCCCTATGATTACGTGATTGATACCTTAATAAGCAATATAACTGGTCTCACTATCATATAATTTTGCATACTCACTTCATTAGATAATAGCCATAACACCATGAGTAAAACGGTCAAACATAAGACAGCTGATACCCCACCTTCACGGCGAATGCCCAACCGCGATGTGCGTCCATTCTTCGAAAAGTTAGAAGCGGCCATCGATGAGCCCGTCACGGAACTGCATTATAAAAGTAACTTTGAGCTGCTGATTGCGGTCATTTTATCCGCACAGGCCACCGATGTGAGCGTTAATATTGCCACTCAGCAACTATATCCTGTGGCAAATACACCTGAGGCGATACTCGCGCTAGGTGAAGAGGGTCTCAAATCTTATATCAAAAATATTGGTTTATATAATGCCAAGGCTAAAAACGTCATCAAAACCTGCCGCGATTTGATTGAGAAATTCAATAGCACCGTCCCTGATAATCGCAAAGATTTAGAATCACTAGCCGGCGTTGGACGTAAAACCGCCAATGTGGTGTTGAACACCGCTTTTGGTCAACCTACTATGGCGGTTGATACGCATATTTTTCGGGTGGGTAATCGTACTGGTCTTGCTACTGGTAAAAACGTGCTAATCGTCGAAAATAAACTGGTTGAACGTATACCCGATGACTTCATAGTTGACGCCCATCATTATCTTATTTTGCATGGGCGCTATACCTGTCAAGCACGCACACCCAAATGCGGTGCTTGCCCTGTCTATGAGGAGTGCATGTTCAAAGACAAAGCTAAATTTTTAGAACTATAATGACTATTGATTGTTTGCCGTTTGATCACTGTGTTTTACTTTTATGGGCCGATAAAGTATTGATGGTGTGATGACATGTCATGATATGGTGTGACAAGCTGCCATAATACGATGGCTTATCTTTATAAAAGATACTTTCAAATAAGGGTGCCATATGTATACGATTACCGCGCTAGTGTTCGATGATTTTGAGACCTTGGATTTATTCGGACCCGTTGAGATGTTTGGGAGCTTGCCTGAGCATTATCGTATCCAATTTACCTCAATGGCTGGTGGCATCATCCGCAGTAAGCATGACGTACCTATGCAAACAGTCGCTGTCAGCGAATTAGCCTGTCAGACGGATATTGTTTTGGTACCAGGCGGGTTTGGTACACGCCAGCTAGTCTACGATTCATCCTTTTTGCAAACGCTAACAACTCTCACTGATGAGGCTGATTGGGTACTGAGCGTCTGTACTGGTAGCGCCTTATTGGCAAAAAGCGGTGTGTTAAATGGCAAGCGAGCAACCTCTAATAAAATGGCATGGCAATGGGTGACTTGTCAGTCGGATCAAGTGAATTGGATCAAGCAAGCACGCTGGGTCATTGATGGTAAGTTTTATACCTCATCAGGGGTTAGCGCAGGCATAGATATGGCACTTGGTTTTATCGCTGATAGACATGGCGTCGAGAAAGCCTACCAAGTGGCGCAACATACTGAATTTCGTTGGCAAGAAAATAGCGACATTGATGACTTTTACCGCCCTTAATCCATCACCAGTTACCTCACAACACCATACATTGCTAGAGTTTTACCTCGATACACGGTAAAATATGCTAATTTTTTGATTCGTTTTCGTCTTTCATTTTTCTATACATTTAATAATGACTGAGTTTGTCGACTACAGTCCCTGCAATTAAGCGACCCCATTATGCGTGAATACAACTTATTTACCTCAGAATCTGTGAGCGAAGGTCATCCTGATAAAATGGCTGACCAAATATCAGACGCTATCCTCGATGCTATCTTACGTGAAGACCTACATGCCCGCGTAGCTTGCGAAACTTTAGTAAAAACAGGCGCGGTCATCCTTGCTGGCGAAATCACCACAACAGCAAACATCGATTTAGAGCGTCTGGTTCGTGATACGGTTAATGGTATTGGCTATCATCATTCAGATTTAGGGTTTGATGGCGAGACTTGTGCCGTCATCAACATGCTGGGCAAGCAGTCTCCTGAGATCGCTCAAGGTGTCGATCGTAGCGATCCTGAAGAGCAAGGTGCAGGCGATCAGGGCTTAATGTTCGGTTATGCCAGTAATGAAACTGACGTATTGATGCCCGCCCCTATCGAATACGCTCACCGTCTGATGGAGCGTCAGTCTGAGCTGCGCCGTGCAGGCGATCTGCCTTGGTTGCGCCCCGATGCCAAAGCACAGGTCACTCTAAAATACGATGGCAATCGTCCTGTCGCTATCGATGCAGTCGTTCTATCGACACAGCATGACCCAAGTATCTCGCAATCAGATCTACAAGAAGCGGTGATGGAGTCTATTATCAAGCAAGTACTACCAGCCGATCTGTTACATGCTGGTACACGCTATCATATCAACCCAACAGGCAAATTTGTGATTGGTGGTCCTGTGGGTGATGCGGGTCTAACGGGTCGTAAAATCATTGTTGATACATACGGCGGTATGGCACGTCATGGTGGCGGTGCATTCAGTGGTAAAGATCCTTCAAAAGTAGATCGCAGCGCCGCTTATGCGGTACGTTATGTGGCGAAAAACATCGTCGCCGCTGGTCTTGCTGATCGCTGTGAGATACAAGTCAGTTACGCCATTGGTGTGGCTGAGCCAACCTCTATCTCAGTCAATACTTTTGGTACGAATAAAATCAGCAACGATGAGATCATCCGCCTGATTCGTACCCATTTTGACTTGCGCCCATATGGCATCACTCGTATGTTGAACTTACTACAACCTATGTATCAGCAAACGTCTACCTTTGGACATTTTGGTCGTCAAGGCTCAGAGACTGCCTTTACGTGGGAAAAAACAGACAAAGCTGACATCTTAAAAGCTGACGCTGGATTATAAGCGTCACTGCTTTAGAGTCTTTATAACCCATTTTATATACTAAAAATTACCGACACTTATTACTAGGAGCAGCTTATGTCTCAAGACAATATTCAAGATGGTAACACTCAAGACAGCAATGTCGAAATCACTCCTGAAATGCAGGCGTTTTATCAGCGTGCTGACGCCATTATCGGCATCGCAAACAGTCAATTAGGCCCTGATGCTCATTCAGGACAAGTAGGCGCTTCTCTATTGTATGCAGCTGCTCGCTATAGCGCATCAGTTGCTTCTATTGGCTTTGTCAAAGGCGATGATTTTGCCAAAGAAAAAGACGATATTGTTGAGTTTTATGTCAAACAGTATCGCCAGATGCTAAGCGACAACTTGACAGATTATGCGCAAAACTTCGATAAGTATGTGCAGTTAAACCAAGATGATAAGCCAACTGAATAAGTAGGTCTTATCCTCTTAGGAACTTATATCTAAGCATGGCAGTAACCATCTTTATCAAATAAAAACCCAAGCTCATTAGGCTTGGGTTTTTTGTGAAAGATTATTGAGTAGATAACTATAGATTGGCTATTATATGATTTAGCAGTCTCACTATATAGCTCATAGGCGATAACAGGACGCTATTGGACGACATAAACAAGGAATTAGCCTCATGCAACATAACCTACCTCAATTACCACTATCAGCATTCGTTAACCCGTTTAAGTCATCATGGCTTATTTTGTCCCTCGCTCTTACATCGGTACTAATACTAACAGGTTGTAGCTATACTCCTGATAGCGTTACCCCTATTCAGTCAGGCACGAATAATATTGAAAATACGCTTACCCAGTGCCCAGCTTCTCCCTCTAACAACACCATGTGCACCATGCAATATGAGCCTGTCTGCGTGAAAACTCAAACCGGTTCAGTGATAAACTACCGTACTGCGGGCAATGCTTGTTCGGCATGCAACCTACCTGAAGCCATCGGTTATACAGAAGGCGAGTGTCATTAACCATTAGGGCATTATTAGTAGCAACATCTACTCAAGCACACATAAAAATACCCAACTGTCATAAGCTGGGTATTTTATGGCGGCGAAGACTAATGGCACCATTAACATTAAAACATTCGATCTAAGAATTAAACTTCTTTTTCAATGGCTGGTGGTCCTTTTAACAACTCTTCGTCACGGAACTCATTGGCAGAGTTGTGCTCTGCTGACTCTTCGGTAGTGAACCACTGCTGATTGCGATACAGTATCAAACGATCTCGGCTCAGGCCACGTAATAAAGAATACATCATCACGACGATTACAATAGCGAATGGGAAACCTGAGACAATAGAGGCAGCTTGTAGTGCACTCAAACCCCCTGCTGCTAATAATACTGCAGCGATAACGCCCTCAGAGCCTGCCCAAAATAAACGCTGGATTTTTGGCGGGTTGGTATCGCCACCTGAGGTCAACATATCGATAACGAAACTGGCTGAATCTGATGATGTAACAAACCATAATACAATCATTATTACGATAAGCAAATTGACCGCGTTAGTGACTGGGTAAGACTCCATCAACTTAAAGATAGCACTACCTGTATCTGCTTGTACCGCCTCGATAAGTCCTGGACTAGCAATACTGGGATCTGCTGCTGCCATAAGTTCCATATTTACTGCAGAACCACCAAATGCGGTAAACCATAAAAATAAAATCGTGACAGGGATGAACAACACTCCTAACATGAACTCACGAATGGTGCGTCCTCGAGAGATACGGGCAATAAATACCCCAACGAATGGTGACCAGCTGATCCACCATGCCCAATAAAATATCGTCCAAGAGGACTGCCAGTTTTCTTCGCCCTTATAAGACTCTGTCCAAAGACCTAACGGCACAATTTGATGCAAATAATTACCAATATTCTCTATTAGACTATTAAAAATAAATTGAGTTGGCCCAAAAATAATCACAAAACTCAGTAATATGATAGTGAATAATATATTGATATCACTTAGGCGTTTGATACCTTTATCAAGTCCTACAAACAGAGACAACCCTGCTAGCATCGTGATAATACCTATCAAGATAATCTGCACCGTAATACTATTAGGAATACCAAATAACGTCTCAAGACCTGAATTGATCTGTAAGACGCCAAGACCTAACGTCGTGACTACCCCAAACATCGTACCGAATACCGCTAATGTATCTACCGTATGACCCCAACCACCGTAGATCTTTTTACCCAACATTGGATACAAGGTTGAGCGTATCGCCAGTGGTAAGCCTACCCGGTAATGGAAATATGCCAGTGATAGCGCGACCATGCCATAAAGCCCCCATACATGAAAACAGTAATGAAGGAACGAGATGTTCATCGCTTGTTTTGCTGCAGCAACGGTTTCTGGTTCTCCTAATGGCGGTGCCATAAAGTGATACAGTGGCTCAGCGGTACCCTAATAGAGCAGACCAATACCAATACCTGCCGAAAACAACATACCAACCCAAGAAACAAGATTGTATGCAGGTCTCTCATTTTGATGACCAAGCCTGATATCGCCGTAGCGGCTAAATATCATATAAATACTCATGGCCAATGTTAAATTGACCACGACAATAAAGAACCAGCCAAAGCGCAAAGAGACAAATGCTTTTGCTTGATTAAATACTATCTCTGCTTGCTCGTTGAATAACGCGCCAAAGATAATAAAAGCAAGTATCAATATTGCTGACGTCAAAAATACAGGTTTGCTTACCCGCGGAAAAGGGCCTACTCGGCCAACTTTTACATGATCCATAGGTATTCCCCAAAAAAAAGTGCGTAACCATACCAAGGTATAAGCCAATTATCAAATATAACACTCAAAAAACAGTCGCTAATGTATAGGTATGGTATCGACACTTTGACAGCTGTTTTGACTAACGTTCATTTATTCTAAATAGTCCTCATTTATAGAGCCCAATAAAGAAGCCCCAACTGAATAAATTGGGGCTTCTTTTAACAAACTGAATAACAACTTTAGTGCTTAGTCACCTTTTACGATCTTAGGTGGACCTTTTAGTAAATGCTCATCGACGAACTCGTTAGCAGAGTTATGATCTGCTGACTCATCTGTGATAAATCGCTGCTGCGCACGGTACAAAATCAAACGATCTCGGCTAAGTCCGCGCAATAGCGCATACATAATGACAAATATCACTAGAGCAAACGGTAAGCCTGCGACAATAGCCGCCGCCTGTAGGGCAGAAAGTCCACCAGCTGCTAACAATATAGCAGCAATAATGCCTTCTGTCGTTGCCCAAAACAAGCGCTGGATTTTTGGTGGATTGGTATCACCACCAGCCGTCAGCATATCGATAACAAAACTGGCCGAATCCGATGATGTCACAAACCATAGCATGATCATAACCACAATCAATAGCGTGATAGGTTTTGCCAACGGATAGTACTCAACCAACTTAAAGATGGCACTACCACTGTCTGCTTGTACCGCTTCAACCAACCCTGGGCTAATACCTGTCACAGCAGAAGCAAGTTCCATGTGAATAGCAACGCCGCCAAAAGTCGTAAACCAGAAGAACAAGATAAGCATTGGGATTAACAATACCCCAAGCGTAAACTCACGAATGGTACGACCACGAGAAATACGGGCGATAAAGATACCAACAAATGGTGCCCAGCTAACCCACCATGCCCAGTAGAATACTGTCCAGCCGCTCTGCCAATCAGTTTCGCTATAAGACTCGCCCCATGTACCTAGTGGTACAATCGCAGTCAGATAGTTACCGATGTTTTCGATGAAGCTATCGAAGATAAAGAGCGTTGGTCCTAAAATGACCATAAACGCGAGCAATACAACTGTAAAACCGATGTTGATGTCACTAAGGCGCTTGATACCTTTGTCCAGTCCCATCATAACGGAAGCCGCTGCTAGCGCTGTGATGAAAGCGATCAGACCAAACTGTACTGTCAGACTATTTGGCGTACCAAATAGCTTTTCTAGTCCAGAGTTGATCTGCATGACGCCAAGTCCGAGTGAGGTAACCACCCCAAACATCGTACCGAACACGGCCAAGATATCAACAGTATGACCCCATCGACCATAAATTCTTTTGCCCAGTAAAGGATATAAAGTAGAGCGAATCGATAACGGTAGACCGCGGCGGAAATGGAAATATGCCAACGATAGCGCTACGATTGTATAGATCGCCCAAGCATGTAGCCCCCAATGCATGAACGAGATATTCATCGCTTGCTTGGCTGCTTCTACTGTCTCAGCCTCACCCAGTGGCGGTGCCATAAAGTGATATAGCGGCTCCGCTGTACCCCAATATACTAGTCCAATACCAATACCTGCGGAGAACAACATACCAATCCAAGAAAACAGATTGTACTGTGGTCGCTCCGTTTGGTTACCAAGCCTAATGTCACCATAACGACTCATCGCCAAGTAAATACAAAGTATAAGCGCGACGTTGACCAATATAATAAATAGCCAACCGAACTTATCAGTAATAAAGTTCTGTAAAAAACTAAAGACAGCCCCTGCTGTTTCGGTGAAAAGCGCACCGAAAATAATAAATCCAACAATCAACAGTGACGATGTAATAAACACAGGTTTGCTCACCCGTGGAAAAGGCCCTAATCTACCTACTTTTACTTCTTCCATGTGCAAGTCTCAAAATTCAAGGAATATTACCTTAACAAAATAGGCTTTAACTATCAATCAATTACAAAATAAAACTTGATAAAGCCTCTCGTTTATCCTAAATGATTTTATGCTTATTTTAGAATAACTACATAAAATTATGATAATAAGTCATCTGGTTCAGTGACTATTTCGGCATTAATCTGAGTAATTGCCCGCCATCACCATCCTCCAGCGCCCACACTTGCCCATCGACTGCCATCACACTACGAATACGCTCGCCCATATCATAACGATAACGCTCAGTAGCACTATTATCTTCATCGACACTCACTACGATGAGCGCTTTTGAGGACAAACCACTGATTAAGAAATTACCTTGCAATGCTGGGAAGTCATTATGGTTACCAGCGGTATATAGACTTAGTGAAGATGGTGAGATAACAGGCGTCCATGTGATTTTAGGCATCTCGAACTCAGGACGAGTATCATGGTCTGGGATTGGTGTCCCTGAATAATTGCGACCATTTGAGACAATAGGCCAGCCGTAATTCTTCCCTTTTTCAATCAGATTAAATTCATCACCACCCTTTGGTCCCATCTCGTTAGCCCAAAGCCTGCCATTTTCATCGAATCTGATGCCGAGCACATTGCGATTGCCCATTGTCCAGAACTGAGAGGCAATATCATTGCTGTCACTGACAAATGGATTGTCCTTTGGTACAGAACCATCAGCATAAAGCCTAATGATTTTACCCAAATTCATACTCATATCTTGTGCTGGTTCTTTGTCTTGGCGTTCGCCTGAGCTGATATATAGATAGCGTCCATCTGGTGAAAATAGCAATCGATGACTATAATGCCCTTGTCCTGTCACTTTTGGAAACTGCTCCCAAATGGGCGTGATGGATTGCAGCATGGGTGCGTTAGTACCTAGTCCTGCGAGCGTCGCCTTGATAACTTTTGCGCCAAATGTATTGCTCTCGCTTCCCATCCCCGCTTCTGCATAGCTCAAATACACCGCATTAGAAGTCGCAAAATCTGGTGCTAGTATAATGTCTCCTAAACCACCTTGCCCACCATAAGCAACTTCAGGCACGCCGTCGACTTTTGTTTTGCTGCCCGTTGCGGTATCCACAATGAACAACTCACCTGTTTTTTGGGTGACCAGTAGTTGTGGCGATTTGTTGGTGGTACTGGGTAGTGCGGTCATGGCCCAAGGCTCATCAAAGGTGGCCACTGACTTTGTTGTAAACTCAGGTTTTTCTAGACTGACCTGAGCATCGCTTACCTGCATATCCGCTTTGGGCACTTGCACTTCTTTATACTCTGTCACTTTGTTGCTGGTGTTTACTGTGGAAGAGTTAGAGCAAGCTGCAGTGCTGAACAGTAAAGCTGCGATTACCAGTGGTAATGCTAAAGGTTTATTAATACGCTCGATATGAGTTGTCATTGTTTTTCCTCTTTATTCAGTTTGCACTTATATTGTGAGTCATTTATTTATAGCACAGTCCTGATAGTTAAGAGAGATTTAAAACGTAAAAGAATCGTAGCGCAACATGATTATCTAAACGAAAAACCCCTTACCTACGATTGTAGATAAGGGGTTGATTTAGTGTATATAGTAAGGTCAAACAGACATTAACGATAAAGTGGTTAGCTCATTCTTAGCTTATCAAAAGTTAATTTGTCATCGGCACCAACATCAACTTTGATAATATCGCCCGCGACGAAATCGCCCGCCAGTAGCTTCAATGATAAAGGGTTTTCGATCTCTTGTTGAATGGCACGTTTGAGTGGGCGCGCGCCATAAACAGGATCGTAACCGACTGCCACGAGCTTATTCATGGCATCTGCTGACAGCTCAATATCCATCTCACGCTCTTGGATACGCTGGCGCAAACGGTCTAATTGAATGTCGGCAATACCTGCCATCTGCGACATACCAAGCGGATGGAAGACGACGATCTCATCGATACGGTTGACGAACTCTGGACGGAAATGCTGCCCAACCGAATCCATCACTTCTGCCTTGATATCATCGTAGCTCTCACCTACCATCTCTTGAATCTTGTGTGACCCTAAGTTACTGGTCATAATAATCACGGTGTTTTTGAAGTCTATCACCCGTCCTTGTGAGTCAGTCAAGCGACCATCATCCAGCACTTGCAGTAAGATATTAAACACATCAGGATGGGCTTTTTCGACTTCATCGAAGAGTATGACGCTATACGGCTTACGGCGTACCGCTTCCGTCAATGTGCCCCCTTCTTCATAACCGACATAACCTGGAGGTGCGCCAACGAGACGACTGACGCTGTGTTTTTCCATATATTCACTCATATCGATACGGACGATCGCATCCTCAGAGTCAAATAGGAAGTTTGCCAGTGACTTGGTTAGCTCAGTCTTACCAACGCCCGTAGGTCCCAAAAACAAAAACGAACCAGAAGGACGATTGGGGTCAGACAAGCCTGCACGGCTACGACGTACCGCATTAGCCACCGCTTCGACCGCTTCGTTTTGACCGATGACTCGCTCATGGAGCTTTTCTTCCATGGCTATCATCTTGTCACGCTCGCCTTGCATCATTTTGCTGACTGGAATACCAGTTGCCGCTGCCACTACTTCTGCAATTTCGTTGTCTGTTACCTTATTCCGTAGTAATTTGACACCGCTACCTTCACCTGTCTGCTCTTTTTGCTCCGCCAAGTCAGACTCATGGATCCGGCGCTCAAGCTGCGGAATGGTCTCGTATTGCAGCTTACTCATGATCTCGTAGTCGCCTTCGCGGCTAGCTTTATCATAGGCAATACGGGCTTTATCCAGCTCGTCTTTGAGCTGTTGACTGCCTTTGACCAGTGCTTTTTCTGCTTGCCACACTTCATTAAGATCCGCGTATTCTTTTTCCAATTCAGCTATTTGTGCATCGAGCACTTTACGCTCGGCTTGCGCGCCAGCATCTTCCTCGTTTTTGAGTACTTCGCGCTGCATTTTTAACTGAATGAGGCGGCTATCAAGCTTACCTAGTGACTCAGGTTTGCTATCCATCTCCATACGCAAGCGGCTGGCTGCTTCATCAATTAAATCAATCGCTTTATCCGGTAGCTTGCGATCCGTAATATAGCGATGACTCATACGTGCCGCCGCGATAATGGCACTGTCTTGAATATCGACGCCATGATGCAGCTCATAACGCTCTTTTAGACCACGCAATATCGCGATGGTATCTTCGACCGTTGGCTCATCGACCAAAACCTTTTGAAAACGACGCTCAAGGGCAGCATCTTTTTCGATGTACTTGCGGTACTCGTCCAGCGTCGTGGCTCCAACACAATGCAGCTCACCGCGTGCTAGTGCAGGTTTTAGCATATTACCTGCATCCATCGCACCGTCAGACTTGCCTGCACCGACCATGGTATGCAGCTCATCGATAAATAAGATGACGTTGCCTTCTTGCTTCGCCAAGTCACTCAATACGCTTTTGAGGCGCTCTTCGAATTCGCCGCGGAATTTTGCCCCTGCAATGAGCGCACCTAGATCTAACGACAGCACTTCTTTACGGCGCAGACCCTCTGGCACATCGCCATTAATGATTTTTTGTGCCAATCCTTCTACGATAGCCGTTTTACCAACGCCTGGCTCACCGATAAGTACAGGATTGTTTTTGGTACGGCGCGACAGTACCTGAATGGTACGGCGAATCTCTTCATCGCGGCCAATCACTGGATCAAGTTTACCCAGCTCTGCTTGTTCAGTCAGATTGATCGTATATTTATTGAGTGCATCGCGCTGATCTTCTGCGTTTTGGTTATTGACCGTATCATCGCCGCGCAACTGCTCAATGACCGCTTTTAGTTTGCTAGCCGTTACGCCCGCACTTTCAAATATCTTTTTGGTTTCGCCTTGCTCAGCGAGTGCCAACATCACCCATTCAGTAGCAATGAAATCATCGCCTTCTTTTTGTGCCTGACGATCTGCCAAGTTCAAGATTTTAACCGAGTTTGGGTTTAGATTGACGTCACCTGTTGGTTCCGAAATAGTCGCCTGATTGTCTAATGCTTTAGCAACACCGTTTTTTAGCGCTGGAATAGAAGCACCTGCTTGCTGACAGATGGATAAATTAGACTCATCTTGAAGTAGTACGCCAAGCAAATGCACAGGATCGATACCCGTATGATCACGACCTAACGCTAGGCTTTGTGCTTCTTGAATCGCCGATTGCAGTTTTTGAGTGAATTTCTCAAATCTCATGTGTATATCCTTTTATAATTCGTATTATCAGAGGTCGTTTTAGACGCTAGCGCCCTCTGTTATCTGTCATTTATATAAGGTATATATACAATTATTTCAAGACAGTTACGTCATAAAACCTTACTAAAAACAATGATATTTAAAATAGGAAAAAACATCCTTTGTAAAGCACCAACTTATACTTACATCTTATAATTATCATAAACTTAAACCGTTTATTCAACGATTTCAATCATCGTACCAACCTTAACGGCTGCCATAATGGTGTCCATCTCGTCATTGGTAACCGCGATACAGCCATCGGTCCAATCGCGGCTTTGGTTCAACCAGCTCAAATGTCCAAAGCCATTCATTTGTCCATGAATCATGATATCGCCGCCTGGGCTAACGCCTAGCGACTTTGCGTGTGCTTTGTCCACCGCATTTGGATAGCTAATATGAATGGAACGATACGCGATAGAATTCTCGTTTTTGTAATCTAAGGTATAAATACCTGTCGGCGTACGCTGATCGCCTTCCTGCTGTTTATGACCAACTGGGCTGTCGCCAAGCGCGATACGGTATGACCGTATGACATTGCCCCGCTCTATAAGCTGTAAGACACGATCTGATTTATCGACAAAAACTTTATCAATAACTGTCGAGGTTGGAATCGGATCATTGGGTGTTGAGGTGCTGTCACTATAGGCTATAGCGCTAGTGCTCGCAAAGGAAATGAGGCTAATACTGATAAGTATTAGCAACGAGCGCGGATATGATTCGCTTAATTGGTAAGATTTTTTGCAAAGAAATGACATGAAACTTGATCCTTATCATCAACTCTCAAGAGTAATTAATAATACTGTATCAAAGAATCATGCCATATTATGTAGATCAATTTTGTGTGAAAATAATGAAAGCAACAAGAGCTAGACCATACGAATGGCACCATCTAAGCGAATGACTTCACCATTTAGATAGGCATTATCAATAATATGGGTCACCAATTTGGCAAACTCATTGGGAGCGCCCAAACGTTTAGGATAAGGTACGCCCGCCTCCAACTGTTCGCGGGCTTTTTCTGGAATAGATTCCATCATCGGCGTAGCGAAGACACCCGGTGCGATAGTCATCACGCGTATACCGTGACGAGCCAGCTCGCGAGCAAGTGGTAAAGTTAATCCAACCACGCCTGCCTTGGACGATGAGTAACTGGCTTGGCCCACTTGACCATCAAAGGCGGCGATAGATGCCGTATTGATAATAATACCTTGATCCGCATTTTTTCCTACATGGTTCTTTTCTGCATTGGCATCTGTAGCGCTGTCACTGGCCAAACGCTTGGCGATACTCGCTGCGACCAAACGGGCAACATTGAATGAACCGACCAAATTAATGTTGACCCCGCGGCTAAATGCTTCAAGGTCTGCCGGATTGTTGTCACGATCTAGCAGCTTTTGTACGACTACGATGCCCGCACAGTTGATTGAGCCTTGTAAGCCGCCGAAAGCTGACTCTGCCATCTCAACCGCTAATTGCACTTCATCACCGTTGGTGATATCACAACGCACAAAACGTGCGCTATCACCTAGCTCAGTGACCAATGCTTGCCCTGCTGACTCATTTAGATCAGCGATGACAACGTTACCACCTTGATCTACAATCGCCCGAGCCACTGACTCTCCCAAACCTGATGCACCGCCGGTGACCAAAAAGCTTTTTTGTTTAACTTGCATGATTATTCCTTTAAATTTTGCTTCTCATTAGATATTTTTCTATTAAATTTATGGACGCTTTATCAACTTATTTATGCAGCAGACAGACTACGTAGTAAAAAGCGTTGAATCTTGCCACTTGGCGTTTTAGGTAATTCTGTCACAAACTCGACCTCACGCGGATACGCATGAGTAGATAAACGTTTGCGTACCAACTCTTGGATTTCTTTGGCAATCTCATCACTGCCTTCAATGCCATCTTTTAGCACCACGTAAGACTTAATGGTATGACCACGCACTTCATCCGGCACGCCTACCGCCGCAGACTCTGCAACGGCGTCATGCTCTAATACGGTGTTTTCGACATCAGTAGGTCCGACACGGTAACCTGCGGTAATAATGATGTCATCATCACGGCCTGAGAACCAGTAGCTGCCATCACTATGACGCTCGACCACATCGCCTGTTAGATAATAGTCATCTACAAAGGCTTGCTTTTCATTCCAGCTATAACCACGGAAATAGAACGCAGGCGACTGACTGACCACGACTGCTAACTGTCCTTGCTCACCATCTGGCAGTACAGTCATATCATCACCTAATACCACCAGTGTATGACCTGGTAGTGCCATTCCCATTGACCCCACTGGAGACTCGTGTGTTAACGCATGATGCGCACAGCAAGTCATGCCTGTTTTTGTTTGCCCATATTGATCTTTTACTTGGCAGTCTAGATAGGTTTCGACCCAGTTGACGACTTCGGTATTCAGCGTCTCACCTGCCGAGTTGGCACAGCGCAAAGACAGCTTGGCATTATCATCTCTATAAGCACCTTCATCAACATTATCGAAAACGCCGCTGGATTTCATCATACGAAATGCGGTGGGTGAAGACGCCAAGTTTGTAATTTTATGACGCACCATAAAGTCACGAGTATTGGTCGCGTCAAACCCTGCTTCGTTAAAATAAGTGGTGATGCCCAGTAGAAGAGGCCCTGTGATGGCGTAGTACAAGCCGTATGCCCAGCCGGGATCTGCCATGTTCCAGTACTGATCATCTTCGCGCAGATCGATGGCGTAACGCATATATAGATAAAAAGCAGGCAGTGCCGCTAACGGAACACTAACGCCTTTTGATTTACCGACTGTACCTGAGGTGAACATTTGCAAAAATGGCGCATCCGTATCGAGCGTGACTGCCTCTATCATCTGCGGTTGTGCTGCCATAGACTGGCTATAGTGATCATCACCCCATGTCTGAGCGTCCTCAGTACCACCAACCAATACCATTTTGGTTTGCGCGGCTAAGCCTTCAAACTTGCTGCGGTTCTCTAGATTAGTAAAAACAACTTTGGTGTCAGCCTTATCCATGCGGTATTTGATTGAGTCATAACCAAAAGCGGTGAATAATGGCTGATATACCGCGCCGATGCGCCATGTTGCCAATACAACGGTTAGCAGCTCAGGTGTACGCGGTAGCATCGTCGCTACCTTGTCGCCCGCTTTTACGCCATAGGACTGTAGTAAGTTAGCGACTTGAGCACTTGCTTTGTCAAGCTCACCAAAAGTCATACGTGTGACATTGCCTGCGGTATCTTCGTGTACTAGCGCAGCATGGTCAGCGCGGCCATCTCGTACGTGGCGACCACAGCACGCCATATAAGCATTTAGACGATCGTCTATGTGCTCACCAAAAATTTCTGACAGCAGCGCATTCATATCAAAATTATTATAGTAATCAGTATAATTTTTTGGCGTGAAATTGGTGTCTGTATCAATATTCGTCGGAGTTTGAGTGGCGGTGTTCATAAGCTAATCCTTTAGCAATAGCAGGTAACTGTTAAAATAGTGTGTATGATTGCAAAATGGTCACATCCTATAGACCGTTTTATACGTTCGTATTTATCATGCTCTATTAGTAACGCATTTTTACGCTTATTTCAATACATAACGTATCATTTTTATTTTATATAGATAAAATTTAACCATAACTCATTATTATTAATGAGCTATGGTCTAGCGCTAAATACCTCAATAGTTATAGGTTATAGCTATTTTTGAACCCTTTAGCTCGAAGCCTTCACAAAGACATTAATACTATAATATTAAGGATTGAGCCCCCGTATCTAAACACCTATGTATAAATGGCAATACTTAAACGGTGGCACTCAGAAAACCTAACAATGCTTTTTCTTCGCAGCTTTGGTACTTTTTCGTTCGGCCGCGGCGCGCTTGCTTATAACTCTCAAAGAACTCTCCTGCCAAGAAATGCTGAATGACAATAGGATGAATATAAGAGGCGCGGCATACGGTCGGCGTGTTGCCCAGCTCTGCTGCCACACTTTTTACCATATCAACGACTAACTGCTGACGCTCAGCACTTTCTGGAGCACTTGCCAATATGCTCGCGCCTGCGGACGTTTGCAGCTCGTCATATAGGTAGCTTGCTGCAAGCACACTTGCCATCCACGTGCGAAAATCCTTTGCACTGTATAGCTTACTCTCACAATCTGTACCGCACGTATGCATGCGCAGATATTCGTTGATGTCGCTACTATCAACGACTTGTTTATGTCCGTCATCATCTAAGTATTTGAATATCTGATAACCCGGCAACTCTGAGCAGGCTTGTACGATATCAATCAATCGCTCATCTTGTAGCTCAATGTGATGCTCTTTTGCGCTCTTTCCTACAAAATCAAACGCGAGTCCAGTATCCGTTTCGCTCACATGCTTGCTACGTAGCGTACTCAGACCATAGCTTTTATTTTGCTTGGCATAGCGGCTATTACCGATACGAATCAGTGTCGTCTCAAGTAGTTTGACGATGGCTGCCAGCACATTGGTGCGTGACAGCGACTCGGCCTCTAGATCTATCTCAACTTGTGCACGTAGGTTAGGCAGCACTTCTGCAAATCCTATCATCGCGTCAAATTTGGCTTGGTCACGGATATTATTCCATGAGGGATGATACAAGTATTGCTTGCGTGATTTTTCGTCTCGTCCTGTTGATTGCAGATGTCCTTTTTCGTCTTGGCAGATCCACACCTCCGACCACATGGGCGGTATCACTAACGCATCAAAACGTTGACGTAGCGCTTTGTCTTTGACGGTTTTGCCTGTGGCATCACGATAAGTAAAACCGCGACCCCAGCGTCTACGCTCGTAGCCTGGTTCATCGTCACTCACATAGCGCAAATTAGCACGGCGTGCTAGATGCTCATAATCGTGGCGCGCATCTTTTGTAATCGTCTGCTGACTCGCCTTTTCTGTTGCCTTTGTCATAACACTATATACCTTCGAGAATTCATGGTCTTAGCATAATTAATGAGTGTTTTTTTTGCTGTTTATTTGGCACAGACAAAGTGTAATGCTGTGTAAAATAGGGTTTTTAAAATGGTAGCTTAAACCTCATTTAAAATACGACACATAAAAAAACGCCAAGCATAAAATACTTGGCGTTTTTCGTTTTGATACTGCTATAACTTAGAGCTTACTATTTACCATACACGCATAAGTAAGCGGTTTCGACATCTACTTTCACTTGGAACTTTTGATTGGCTTCAACCGTGAATTGCTCACCAGCATTAAACGTTTGCCACTCATCACTCTCTGGTAACTTGACGGTTAATGCACCGCTTACCACACTCATGGTTTCAAATTCACTGGTGCCAAACTCATACTCACCACTCTCCATAACGCCGACTGTCGCAGGCTTTGTCGCTGTTTGAAAGGCGATAGAAGTCACTTTATCATCAAAATAGTTATTAACGCTTGGCATAATTTTCCTTAATTAAATGTGGGTAGATATATTAAACAGTTATGAATATCTCGATTCTGTTTTATAGTCCTGCTTTTAGACTGGCTTCGATAAATTGATCGAGGTCGCCATCTAGCACAGCACCAGTATTGAAGGTTTCAACACCAGTGCGCAAGTCTTTGATACGAGAGTCATCGAGCACGTATGAGCGAATTTGACTGCCCCAGCCGACGTCAGACTTACCATCTTCGACCGCTTGCTGTGACTCCATACGTTTTTGCATCTCAAGCTCATAGAGCTTAGCACGTAGCATTTTCATTGCGGTGGCTTTGTTGCCATGTTGACTACGCTCATTCTGACAGGTTACTACCACGCCCGACGGCTCATGGGTAATACGTACCGCAGAATCTGTGGTGTTTACGTGCTGACCACCCGCGCCAGATGAGCGATAGGTATCGATACGCAAATCAGCTGGATTGATATCAATTTCGACATTGTCGTCAATCTCAGGCGACACGAACACCGCAGCAAACGAGGTATGACGACCATTATTACTATCAAATGGTGACTTACGTACCAAACGGTGAACGCCAATTTCGGTGCGCAACCAGCCAAAGGCATAGTCGCCTTTGATCTCAATCGTCGCCGACTTGATACCAGCCACGCTACCTGAGGATACTTCAATCACGTCGATCTTAAAGCCATGCGCTTCCGCCCAGCGTGTATACATACGCAGCAGCATTTCAGCCCAATCTTGCGCTTCAGTACCGCCACTGCCCGACTGGATATCCAAGTAGCAGTTATTTGGATCCATCTCACCGCTGAACATCCGGCGGAACTCTAAATCAGCCACGCGTTTCTCAGCGCTATCTAGCTCGCTCTGCACGTCAGCTAGCAGTGATTCATCTTCTGCTTCGACAGCCAGCTCTAGCATGGCAGTAGCGTCTTCTAACGTGTTTTCAAGTGAGACCACCACATCGATAACACCATCAAGGTGGCTCTTTTCTTTATTAATTTTGGTCGCGCGCTCTGGATCATTCCATAGCTCTGGATTTTCTAATTCCAAATTGACTTCTTCTAAGCGTTCTTGCTTACCATCGAAGTCAAAGATACCTCCGCAAGTCCTGCCCACGCTCGGATAAGTCTTTGATCTGTTCTTGATACGGATTAATTTCCATAAAATTTCCTGTTTTTTCTAAAAAATAAATAACGAATACGGCGCTATTTTAAATGAGATTAAGTATGAATAATTGGCTAATTATCATTATTGTTAGTATTTCTGTTATGTCTAAACCAAACCCTCTACAAAGACCAATCCTCTACTGCCCAGCGATGTGCCAAGGCATGTGCATGTAGCGCATCATCAGGCGATACACAAACGGCCACATCAGCCCATTCGAGCAGTGGAATATCGTTTTTGGAATCTGAATAGGCGTATGTTTTTTCAAAAGTAATGCCAGCAGCTTGTTTATCATTCAGCCACTTGTCTAAATGGTAGATTTTGCCTGCTTGAAAGTTTGGTTTGTCAGTGAGCTTACCTGTATAGCGATCATCTTTAATCTCAAGCGGCGTTGCCAATACATTGGCGGCTTCAATACCAAAACGCTTGGCAATGGCGGATACCACAAAGTCATTGGTCGCAGAAATAATCACCACATGGTGCCCTTGCTCGATATGCTGACACAATACTTCCATCGCTTTTGGACGAATATTTGGCTCGATTTCGCTCTTGATATAATCTTCTCTTAACTCATCAAGTCGATCAAGCGGCAGACTGCTCAAAAATTGCGCGACAAACTCATTGTATTCTGTTGCGTCTAGCGTGCCCTCTATATAATCATTATAAAATTTCTGATTGGCAGTTCGGTACTGAGCCTCATCGACAAGGTCATGCTTGACGATATATTCGCCCCAGAGATAATCGCTATCGACATCGAGTAACGTATGATCTAAATCAAATAATGCCAGTTGTTTTTGTTGTTTTTGTTGTTTTTGTGCTGGATCTGCCTGCATGGTGAGACCTTATCGTTAATTGCGAAAAAATATGAGTGATTTGATAAAAGTGATCTAATAAAAAAGTACAAGAAATGAGGGTGGTCACTAATTAAGAATGACAGCATCAAGCAAGCCCAGCTGCCACCTTATAATATTTTTTTAGAGTCTGCTTCGTCTATATAGACTGGTTTTGTCTGTCTTTAATCAGGCATTGCCACTTCTGTCAGTCCTGTTTTGAACTTCTGGCAACGCTCAGCATAATGTAGCGCTGACATTTTTAGCATAGCAGCTTGCTCATCGGTTAGTGTTTTGACAACTTTTGCAGGCGCGCCCATCACCAGAGAGTTATCTGGAATGACCTGCCCTTCAGTAACCAAGGCCTTTGCCCCTATGAGGCAGTTTTTACCAATCTTGACATTATTGAGCACCACGGCACCAATACCAATAAGACTGTTATCACCAATCTCACAGCCGTGTAGCATCGCCAGATGGCCGATGGTAACATAATTGCCAACTGTGACCTTTATGCCTGCATCGGTATGAATCACACTGTTTTCTTGAACATTACTATAATCACCGATATGAATGCGATCATTATCACCGCGTATCACGGCACCAAACCAAACATTGGCTTGATGACCCAGATACACATCACCCATCACTTGCGCTGAATCTGCTACCCAACCATTGAATGGCGCGGCAAACTCAGGGGTTTTGTCCAAATACTGATAAATCATAACGACTCCTTGTTATCTCCATTTTTGTTATAACAAACGATCATAAAAATTGAGTATATCGCTGCGCTGTTCATTGTGGCAAAGCCAACTGCTAAAATCCAGCGCTATTAATGGCTGATGAATATCGACGTTACTGAAATTCTGGTCGCAAAGTTACTTATTTTAACGCTTAGGCTATTTTAGCAAGCCTATATTGTCCATAAAAACTCAGCTTTCCCTTATATAATGACTATTAATCCAAAGAATCGGCTAGCCATACTCGTCTATTTTATATATAATACGCAAAATCTGTGCCTAAGCGAGCGGACATGATGCAAGTTACCTATTCACTATCTAGTGGGTTTTGTAGTTTTCATCAATAATGTCTTCTCGCTTTTTTGTGGAAAATTTTTGTGTATCGCCCTTTTATGAGCTTTATGTGACAGTCGTCAGATGCCGTAAATAAAAGGATACGGAGCAATATATTGACTAGCGAAACATGATGGCACTCACCAATAATAGCGGAGGCAATCCTTGAATTCATCAGCAGAAACACAAGCAATTTTGGCACTAGCAGACGGTACAATTTTTCGCGGTGTCAGTATAGGCAGCCTAGGTCATCGTGTTGGTGAGGTCGTATTTAATACCGCCATGACAGGATACCAAGAAATCCTAACTGACCCAAGTTATGCACGCCAGCTGGTGACCCTAACGTATCCGCATATCGGTAACACAGGTACCAACGCTGAGGATACTGAGTCTGGTAATGGTCACAAGGTGTGGGCTGAAGGTCTAATCATTCGTGATGCAACGATGGTCACCTCTAATTTTCGCAACTCAGAATCTGTAAGCGACTATCTACAGCGTAATGAGACCGTTGCTATCGCTGAGATTGACACGCGTCAGTTGACACGCCTGTTACGTGATAAGGGTGCGCAAAGTGGCTGTATCATGACCGCATCAGATGGCGAGACTATCAGCACTGATGATGAGCAAAAAGCAATTGAGTTGGCTCAAGGCTTTGCTGGTCTAAAAGGTATGGATCTAGCAAAAGAGTGCTGCACGACAGACAGCTTTGAGTGGACGGCAGGCACATGGGATCTATCAGATACCCTACTCAATCGTGATATCCCTGGTAGCCATGACAGCGGTACGGGCGGCTTCTTTAAACAACTCGGCACCCATGTTGATGCCAAATTCAATGTCGTTGCTTATGACTTCGGTAGCAAAACCAATATCCTACGTATGCTCGTCGACCGTGGCTGCCACGTAACGGTTGTACCAGCACAGACGCCTATCGCAGACGTGCTAGCCATGAACCCAGATGGTATTTTCTTATCAAACGGCCCTGGTGATCCTGCTGCATGTGATTATGCAATCGATAGCGTGCGTCACATTATCGAAGAGACTGATGTACCAACGTTTGGTATTTGCTTAGGTCATCAGCTGATTGGTCTGGCTAGCGGTGCAAATACCATCAAGATGAAAACGGGCCATCATGGTGCCAACCATCCCGTACAAGATCTAGCGACTGGCACGGTCATGATCACCAGTCAGAACCATGGTTTTGCCGTTGATGAAGACACGCTACCTGATAACGTTAAATCTACCCATCGCTCACTATTCGATGGTACTAACCAAGGTATCGAGCTGACCAACAAACCTGTATTTAGCTTCCAAGGTCACCCAGAAGCCAGCCCAGGCCCACATGACTGCGCGCCATTGTTTGATAAGTTTGCTGAGATGATGGAAGCGGCTAAAACTGCGAAAGCTTGAGTGGTTGCTTATTAATAATAAATGAAAGCTTGAATCGCACATTGCGATTCAAGCGACACTGAATAAAAGTAAAACACTACAAGCATAAAACGCTAGACGCGTTATTGAAAATAAAGATTACTCAAAATATCACCCAAACGAAGGTAGCTCTAATTATGCCAAAACGTACCGACATAAAAAGCATTCTTATCATTGGCGCAGGCCCTATCGTCATCGGCCAAGCATGTGAGTTTGACTACTCAGGCGCACAGGCGTGTAAAGCACTAAAAGAAGAAGGCTACCGTGTCATCTTGGTCAACTCAAACCCTGCGACCATCATGACCGATCCTGTCATGGCGGATGCCACCTATATCGAGCCGATCACGTGGCAGACGGTTGAGCAAATCATTGCCAAAGAGCGCCCTGATGCGATCTTACCAACCATGGGCGGACAGACTGCCCTAAACTGCGCACTAGACCTAGACAAGCACGGCGTATTAACCAAATATGACTGCGAGCTAATTGGCGCGACCAAAGACTCAATCGAGATGGCAGAAGATCGCGACTTATTTGACAAAGCGATGAAGCGCATCGGCCTTGAGTGCCCACGCGCTGAAACCGCTGAAACGATGGAAGAAGCCTTTGCCACTCAAGAAAAAATGGGTTATCCCTGTATCATTCGCCCTTCATTCACTATGGGCGGTTCAGGTGGCGGTATCGCGTATAACCGCGATGAGTTCATTGAAATCTGTGAGCGCGGTTTTGATCTATCACCAAACCATCAGCTGCTTATAGATGAGTCATTGATTGGTTGGAAAGAGTACGAAATGGAAGTGGTTCGTGACAAAAACGACAACTGCATCATCATTTGTGCCATCGAAAACTTTGATCCAATGGGTGTGCATACAGGCGACTCAATCACTGTCGCGCCAGCGCAGACATTGACGGATAAAGAATATCAAATCATGCGTAACGCATCACTCGCGGTACTGCGTGAGATCGGTGTAGAAACAGGCGGCTCAAACGTACAGTTCGGTATCAACCCTGATACGGGCCGCATGGTCGTCATCGAGATGAACCCACGTGTATCGCGCTCGTCTGCCCTAGCCTCAAAAGCAACTGGTTTCCCAATTGCCAAAATTGCAGCAAAACTAGCGATTGGTTATACGCTAGATGAATTGCAAAACGACATCACGGGTGGCAAAACGCCAGCGAGCTTTGAGCCTGCGCTTGATTATGTCGTCACCAAGATACCTCGCTTTAACTTTGAAAAATTCCCACAAGCGGACAACATCCTATCGACTCAGATGAAATCGGTCGGCGAAGTCATGGCGATCGGTCGTAATTTCCAAGAGTCTATGCAAAAAGCACTACGCGGTATGGAAACAGGCGCGGACGGTTTTGATGAGCAAGTTGATTTATCCAAAGTAAGTGCTGAAAAGGCTCGTAGCGAGATTATCAATCGCTTAACCATTCCAACTCCTGATCGTATCTACTACGTTGCTGATGCATTCCGCGTCGGTATGAGTGTCGATGAAGTGTTTAACTTTACCAAGATTGACCCATGGTTCTTGGTACAGATCGAAGATATCGTTAAGACAGAAGCCACTGTAAAATCACTGGGTTTTGGCGGGTTAACCGAGAAAAACTTGCGTAGCTTTAAACGTAAAGGCTTGTCAGATTTGCGTTTGGCTAAATTGCTTGGTATCTCACAAAAGCAGCTACGCAAAAAGCGTTGGGATCTAAACGTCTATCCAGTCTATAAGCGTGTTGATACCTGTGCAGCAGAGTTTGCTACTAGCACGGCTTACATGTACTCGACGTACGATAGCGAATGTGAAGCGAATCCAACAGACAAAAAGAAAATCATGGTTATCGGTGGTGGTCCTAACCGTATCGGCCAAGGTATCGAGTTTGATTACTGCTGTGTACATGCAGCGCTTGCCATGCGTGAAGATGGTTACGAGACCATCATGGTCAACTGTAACCCTGAAACGGTTTCAACCGATTATGACACTTCTGACCGTCTATACTTTGAGCCAATCACGTTAGAAGACGTGCTAGAAATCGTCCGTATTGAAAACCCTGATGGCGTGATCGTACAGTTCGGTGGTCAAACGCCATTGAAACTTGCTCGTGCACTAGAGTCAGCAGGCGTTAAAATCATCGGTACGAGTCCTGATGCAATTGACCGTGCCGAAGATCGTGAACGCTTCCAGCATATGATTCAGCAGCTGAATTTAGTACAGCCATCAAACGCACTAGCAACGAGCTTAGAAGACGGCTTGGTGAAAGCAAAAGATGTAGGCTATCCATTGGTTGTACGTCCATCTTATGTATTAGGTGGACGCGCGATGGAAATCGTTTATAACGAAGACGAGCTAAGACATTACCTACGTACTGCGGTACAAGCCTCGAACGAAGCGCCTGTCCTACTAGATCGTTTCTTAGATGATGCTATCGAAGTCGACGTAGACTGTGTATGTGATGGTACTGATGTCGTTATCGGCGGTATCATGCAACATATCGAACAGGCTGGCGTTCACTCAGGTGACTCAGCATGCTCACTACCACCATACTCACTGTCTAAAGAGTTATGTGACGTGATGCGCGCACAGACAGTTGCTATGGCAAAAGAGCTAGGTGTTATCGGTCTAATGAACGTACAGTTCGCGGTAAAAGGCGAAACCGTATATATCCTAGAAGTGAACCCACGTGCTGCACGTACAGTACCGTTTGTTTCTAAGTGTATCGGTACTTCGCTAGCACAGGTTGCTGCTCGCTGTATGGCTGGTACTTCGCTTAAAGATCAAGGCTTTACCACTGAGATTGTCCCGGCATTCTATGCGGTCAAAGAAGCGGTATTCCCATTCGCTAAGTTTCCAGGTGTTGACCCAATCTTGAGTCCTGAGATGAAATCAACGGGCGAAGTCATGGGCGTGGGCAAGACCTTTGGCGAAGCATTTTACAAAGCCATCATCGGTAGTAACGAGCGTCTGCCAGGTCTACCCACTGAAGGCGAGACTAAGACCGTCTTTATCTCAGTACGTGATAGTGATAAAGCGCAAATCGCTCCAATCGCTCGTCAGCTGGTAGACTTTGGCTTCAAAATCGTCACAACGACTGGCACAAAAAAGGTACTGAGCGACGCTGGTATCGAATGTCAGCAAATCAACAAGGTCACTGAAGGTCGCCCGCATATCGTTGACGCCTTGAAAAACGGCAAAATTGACCTTATTATCAATACGACTGAAGGCAAGCAGGCACAAGAGGATTCGTTCTCTATCCGCCGTAGTGCGCTACAGGGCAAAGTCTTCTATGTCACGACACTAGGTGCGGCAGATGCTGTTTGTAAATCTTACGCGATTGACTTACCGTTTGATGTCTATAAGTTACAAGATTTGCACGAGCAAGCAAAGTCTATTGGCTAGTTCTATTGACTTGGTAGAATAATTTCAGTAGATTAAGCATAACCATTAGGCTTGCCTAATCGCTCACAAAGGCATCGCTAAATACAACCGAGCGCTGCCAGAGAGCGACACCTTTATCATGATAGACCCAAAAGCATAGTGGCAATATTGCGACTATGCTTTTTATTACGTAAGCTTAAGTGTGGCTATGCTTGAATTGAGGTGAGATACACTCATAAATGATAGTCAGCTTACTTATTACGACGTCTTAATTATCATTCTTTTATATTTTATATCCATTGCAACAGCACTGACACCATCTCATTATGAGGTGGTGTGGTGTTATTGGTTTAAGGAAAAAACATGCAACGTTACCCAATGACTCCGCAAGGACATGCGGCTTTAGAAGCCGAATTAAAACAGTTGAAAAGTGTTGACCGTCCACGCATCACAGCATCAATTGCTGAAGCGCGTGAACATGGCGATCTAAAAGAGAACGCTGAATACCATGCTGCTCGCGAGCAACAAGGGTTTTGTGAAGCACGTATTCGCGATATCGAAGCCAAACTTGGTGGCGCTCAAGTCATCGATCCTTCGACACTACCAAAAGAAGGTCGTATCGTCTTTGGCGTGAGTGTCGTGATCGAAAATATGGACACTGAAGAAGAGAAGCAGTACAAAATCGTTGGTGATGATGAGGCTGATTTTAAAGCAGGTAAAATCTCAGTCAACTCACCAATCGCGCGCGGTCTGATTGGTAAGTTTGAAGGCGACGAAGTACGCATCGAAACCCCAAAAGGTGTGGTCGAATACGAAGTCATGAAAGTTATCTACGATTAATCATACGCTCTGAATGGTAGACAATTTAAGCAGTACATTATTAGTTAAGGCTTTATATTGCCAGACAATAAACATTTACTTTGTAAGTAGCCGCTCGATTCAATTGTAGACATTTTTCATCATCATAGATGCGACTGTCGATCTAGTGCGTGTCCTCAATGCAACCCATGTTATAACGAAAAGTGACATTACGCATTGATAGCATTTATACCGCTTTGGTTACACAATGCAGCTTTTATACATGATTTGTTTTGGCGCATAATTATTTGAGTTTATGAGTGCGCAATTATTGTGATATTGAGCATCGTTGATATTGAACACAGTCGACGCTACGTCATATCCATGAGCTTTCGAATAAGTTCATACTGCGTTGCTCATTACTCAAGATAATGATGGTCTGATCATAGACACCGGCTATCGTCAGTACTGATACCCTCGTTATTTGGCATACTTTGTGGTGTCAATTGGCGGGGGTTTCGCTTATCTGGGCGTTATTTATTGCTGCTTTACTTACTGCTACTTTGTTTATTGATACTGCTAAGGAGTCTATTATGACCATGAGAACTTATATACCAACAGCGCTAACCACCACTGTATCTGCTATATTCGCAGGTACGATACTTGCCGCCTCTTCAGCACATGCTGCGCCTGAAATCGCTATCAGCTCATCTGCGGGCAGTAGCACTACCGTGGTTGAGCAATACTCCAATGGTCAAACAGCCACTATCACGGCAACACCGAACGGTATTACAATGCAAAATGGCATGCCTTATGCGGTGACGCAGGTCACGAACGTGCCACGCTATGTCGTTCGCCAAGGTGCCAACAGCGCAGTCATCACTCAAGGTAGCACGACGGTGACAAGCGTACCCGTCACCAATCGAATGACCAACAGTGTTACTAAAGTAGATGTCATCGCCACACCTATCAATACCGTGACACAAGTATTACCTGTTACTAGAGCCACTCAGCTGCCGGTCATAAACACGCCAGCAACAACCGTCATCACAAATCAACCTACAACGAGTCAAGTAACTACGACCACGTTAGATACCCTGCAGTTGACCCCTACCTTTAGTACCCCTGGTGTCGTAAACGCGAACACTAAAGTGATGAAAATCATGAAAAATGGTACTGGCCGTGAAGTTGCTGTGCCTGCCAATCATATTGCTCCAGGTGATGTCATTGAATACCACACTACCTATACCAATACTACAGCGCAGCCCGTTAATGATATCAATGCTATGATTTCACTCCCTAGCGGCGTGCAGTTGGTATCATTGAATAGCCCGCTACCGACATTTGCCACCACTGGCGGCGACACCTATCAAACCATCCAGCAAGTTGGCAATACGGTCACCATACAAGAAAATTACTCTGGTCTAAAATGGAACTTGGCAAATCTTAATGCCAATGGCAATCAAACCGTCGTCATACGTGCGAAGGTTCAGTAAACATCTGCCTCGACTATAGCGTATGTTTTTTATACATATCGCTCTAAAACAGGTCTTGAATGTTCAAGACCTGTTTTGACATATGACTCTTCTACTATCGCTATGTTATAACTGGCTCTTTATCATCGCTTCTATAATTCACATCAATCACTATTGATAACTACACCCATCCTCTCCTTCCCATCCCCATTGTCGTATACGACACTATCTGTCGTGTTATTTTTATAATTTTCTTATAAATACAATGACTTAATACATATTTTGGTAAAATAGTCGTTCATTAATTAATTGGTAATAACCGACTTATGGCAAACATCAATTATGAAAGATTACAGGGCAAACTCAATATCTTGGCCGATGCTGCCAAGTATGATGTCTCTTGCTCATCCTCTGCTGGTACACGTAAAAACCAAGGCGGCGGCTTAGGCGATGCCTCAGCAACAGGCATTTGCCACAGCTATACCGAAGACGGTCGCTGCGTCAGCTTGCTAAAAATTCTTTTGACCAACCACTGCATTTATGACTGTGCGTATTGTACCTCACGTAAAAGCAATGACACCCCGCGTGCGGCGTTTAGTGTCGAAGAGGTCGTGGACTTGACCATGCAGTTTTATCGTCGCAACTATATTGAAGGCCTGTTCCTGAGCTCTGGTATCTTCAAAAATGGCGACTATACGATGGAGCGACTGGTCGAAGTCGCCAAACTCCTACGTACCCGCGAGCGTTTCAACGGTTATATTCATCTAAAAACCATCCCTGGCGCGTCAAAGGAACTGCTACTAGAGGCAGGACTCTATGCTGACCGCCTGAGCGTCAATATCGAGATTCCAACCAAATCAGGATTGGCTTTGCTTGCGCCAGAAAAATCACATGAGCAGCTCAAAGCGCCGATGGAAACGGTTAAAGAAGAGATTATCACTATCCGTGAGAGTCGTAAAACCCACAAAAAAGCACCTAAATTTACGCCCGCAGGTCAGACCAGTCAAATGATTGTTGGTGCGAGTAATGAGACTGACTTACAGGTGATACAGCTATCCAGTCATTTTTATAAAACCTATGATCTAAAGCGTGTCTACTATTCAGGTTATGTACCGATGCTCTCTGACAACCGCTTGCCTGCGATTGGCACTCCTGTACCCATGGTACGAGAGAACCGCCTATATCAAGCAGATTGGTTAATGCGTTTTTATGGGTTTGGCGCGCACGAGATTGTCGAGCCAGAGTCACCATTCTTGGATTTAGATTGTGATCCAAAACTGGCTTGGGCGATACGTCATCGCGAGCATTTCCCAGTCAATATTCAGACAGCGACCTATGAGATGATTGTACGTATACCAGGTGTCGGTACCAAAACTGCCAAGAAAATTGTGAAGGCGCGTCGGTTCAACCAATTGACCCTACATCACCTAAAAAAGATGGGCGCTGCGGTCAACCGTGCCAAATACTTTATCGCCACCACTGGCAAGAACGAGCATTTGGCTCACTTGACACGCGATAATTTTCGTCAGTACGTACTGGCACAAACACAGACCAAGTTTAAAGATCAACGTAGCGGACAGCTGGCTTTGTTTTAGATAGTGTTTGCTAAAAAAACAGCCTTTCCGCTACGGTATTTATGATAGCTATTTATGATGAAAATGTAGGACTAACCATGTCAGCACTTATGCAAAACGACGCTTACGCTATCGGTCAGTTAACGCCTAGTATCGTGCTATATGAACCAAGTTTTGAGGGGTGGCTCAGTGCGGTATTTTATGTCTATGCCAACCGATTGCAAAACGACATTTCATTAAAGCTCACCGCTCGAGATTGCTATGTGCCTTCATTGATAGCGCAAGCGACTAGCGTTGCGATGGATGCAGACAACGCTGAGCGCGTGTTGGTAAAGCTAAATACGTTGCTAGGACGCTCTGGTATGCGCAATCTTTTATGGGGATTTTTGTCGGAGAAGGATGATATCGGTACGACGTTGTTTCGTGTGGTCAAGTATGCCATCGACTACCCTAGCCGTCAGATCATGCAAGATTTAGGTCATTTAGACGTTCTGGAGTTAGCACAAACGGTCAAGTCGGTCGGGCGCGAAAAGCATCGTATGGAGGCATTTGTACGCTTTGAGCACACGACTGATGATATTTATTTCGCGCGGGTCGAACCTGACTTCAATGTATTACCATTGATTGGTGAGCACTTTCGCCAGCGCTATCAAGATCAACACTGGGCAATCTATGATCTGACGCGTGGTTATGGCATTTATTATGATAAAAGTAATAGCACGCCTACTCGCCCTGCAGAGCTACAAACCATTACCGATCTCGATGATGCCGTCTTACGCAATCCTGCCAGTATTCATAGCCCTGATGAGCAGCGCTATCAAAAATTTTGGCAGGGTTATTTTATTAACGTCAATATCAAAGAGCGCAAAAACCCCAAGCTACATAGACAGTATCTCCCGCAGCGCTATTGGAAGTACTTGAGCGAGAAGCAAGTACTTCCCAATGCCGAGCATCTACAAAAGCGTCGTTAGTGAGTGTTAAGCATGTCGACCAGACAGGTATACTGATATATTTTAAGAAACCAAACCTCTGAGTCATGTTTGTATCTTGATGGTTGAGTTTTAATCGCTTTTAACTGACAATAGCAGCTCAATATTCTTAACCGGTGACCAACGCTATTATGAAGATTATGCGCTTACTGTCGTCTTTGAAGCATGATGAATCCGAGCGCGGTATTTTTCATCTTGGGCGTGCATTGGTCAAAAACGAGCATACCTCTATCATCGTCTCTAGTGCAGATGAGAGCAATGATCTGGTCAGACGGCTCAAGCGCGATGGTAATATCTATCATCAGCTACATATGAATAAAAAGTCTTGGTTGTCATTGCTGCAGGTCTCAGCACTACGGCACCTGATCGAAAAGTATGAACCTGATGTTATTCATATACATTCGCGTACCCCTGCATGGATACTACATTTAGCGCTGCGCCGTGCACGAGTTAAGCATTTCCCAAAGCTGGTCTCCACCATGTATGGGTTCTACCCTATCAATAAGTACTCCCAAGCGCTACTCAATGTCGATACCATTATTACCGTCTCTGATAGTGTCACCCAATATCTACACAAAGGCCTGCGCCGAGAAGAAGTAGACCCAAAAAAAGTCGTACGTATTCATCGCGGCATTGATACTCGGCGTTATCCTTATCGGCACAATCCTTCGGTCTATTGGCTGCGTCATACGTTTGCCGAATATCCTGAGCTTGAGCACAAGAAGTGGCTCGTTTTTCCAACAGTTATCGGAAATGAGTATGGTCAAGAGTGGCTGATTGATATTTTGGGTAATCTGCAAGAGCAGTTTCCCAATATCCATGTCATTATTATGGATGATGATTACAGAGATGGTGATGTCATTCATGAAGACTTTCGCCAGCGTACCAATAGCTTGGGACTCTCTGAACGTATTACCTATGTGGGCAGCAAGCGTAATGACATGCGCGAATGGCTCTCAGCTGCCAACATCGTTATGGCGCTTGCCAACGAACCTGAATCAATTGGCATCAATGCCCTACAAGCGATACATCTGGGCACACCTGTGATTGGTTGGGATCAGGCAGCCTTTAGTGAGATCCTACAACCGCTCTATCCGCAAGGACTCGTCAAAAAACACAACGCTAACTCGTTATGTAAAGCCGTCCGCAACCAGTTAGAGAGCGTGACTCGTCCTGAAATGACCAACCAATTTACGATGCGTGAGATGATCGAAAAAACGCTCGCGGTCTATCAAAGCTTACATGATACGGCGATAGCAGAAGAGCAAGCCAGAGCCGATGCAATCGCAGTCCGGCGAATCAAAAAAGCACTTAAAAAACCTGCCGTTGGTGCAGCGGTGAAGCATGTCGAGCCTATTCCTAAGCGCCCTAAAGTCAAACTGATTAAGAAAAAATCAGATACAGCAGAGCCAGATGCGGTGGAAGCAAATATAGTAGAACCAAATAAAGTAGAAGCACCATCGAAAATAGACATAAACCCGGAAGCCTCTAAGGATAGTGAGAAGTCATAAGCTGATCGTGATAATTACCTTACACACAAACTCATTTATAACAATTTTAAGAGACATGATTATTTGATTGAGTAAACTAAAAAAGCCTAACGTTTGACGTTAGGCTTTTTTAGTTAGCGAATTCAGATACAACTAGTTTTTATATGGGTTTTCTTTTAGCCACTGCTGGTTAGCAATTTTTAGCTCATGTAATTCATGATCCATGATCTCTTTGCTCTTGCCAGGGTTTTTCATCGTCGCATAGCCATATAATGCAGCCCCTAGAACTGTCCAGCCAAGGAAAATCCACCACTCAATAGCGACGAGTGCTGACGGCATACCTGGTAGATAGAGTGCCAGCATACCCAGACTAAGCAGAATAGTAATGACGCCAACTAGCTTGCCCGCTGGTACTTTAAACGGACGTACCATATTAGGCTCACGGTAGCGCAGCACTAAGAATGAAAGCGCCACACAAGTATAGGCGATGACGATACCGAATCCGCCCGCATCCACAATCCACACGAGCATTTTACGACCAAAGAGTGGCGCTAGTGTTGCAAGGCCACCGATCAACAAGATGGCATTGACTGGGGTGTTGTACTTAGGATGCAGTTTGCATAAGAACTGCGGTAGCATGTGCGTTTTACCCATTGCATATAGCAGACGACTACCACCAATAAGAAACGCATTCCAACTTGACAAAATACCAAGCACACCGCCAATAACCAGTAGCGTACCTGCCCATTTACCATTCCAAGCATTGGTCATCGCATCAGCGGTTGCCAATGTCGAATCTTGCGCTTGTAGTAGTGGCAAGGTTTTGCCCACACTCCATGCGACAGCAACGTACCAAAGCACGGCGATGATAATAGACACAATCAAGAACTTGCCGATGTTTGGACGAGATAAATTAATCTCTTCTGCAGCTTGCGGGATAACGTCGAAGCCCACAAACAAAAACGGTACCATTACCATTACCGTCATGATGCCGCCTATACCACCGATGAAGTTAGGCGCTTGTACGGTAGTAGAGGTCTCAGCATTAAACAATAATGCCCCAACGAATAATAATATACCGACAAGAAAAATACCTACGACGGCCAGCTTTTGAAACCAAGCACTGACTTCTAAACCGCGTATATTGAGCCATGTGACAATCACTGAGCCGAGCATACCGACAGCGACCCATGTAGCATAGACATCCCAGCCAGCGATATTCCAGAGATAGCCTTGGCTATAATTTGGAATGATATACTCAACAACGGTAGGCAATGCGACCGCCTCAAAAGCCACGACAGAGAAGTAACCAAACAAAATACTCCATGAGCAAATAAAGGAAATGTTTACTCCTAGTGCACGATGGGTATATGTATGCTCACCCCCAGTAATAGGCATGGATGCAGCCAACTCAGCATAGGTCACGCCGATGAGCACAACGACCAAACCACCGATTAAAAAGGCACTGATGGCCCCCCATATACCTGCCGAGATGATCCAACTGCCTGCCAGTACTACCCATCCCCAACCAACCATCGCACCGAATGCCAGTGCAATGATGTCAAAAACACCTAACGATTTTTTTAATTCAGACATAACCTACTCCTTGTCTGTGTGTCATCCGTGTACGCCTCTTATAGCTACACTATTTCGATTTATTGGGATAAACCCATCATATTTACTGGTTTGCCCAGACCTTATCGTTTGATATTTTCTAATATTCAAAAAACAAAAACGGCGTCTTGACTGGCAAGACGCCGTTCAGAAACACACCATAAATGAGTGCTACGAGGGCGGCCTTGCCGTTATCTTAAATATAACTTTTTGACCAAAATCCGTGTTTGGTCAAAAGCGATCCATCGCTACAGTAAATGACACTCGGTAACTATTAAGCCGTTAGGATATCTTTGATGATATCAAGACCTTCTTGTAGTACTTCATCTTCAACTGTCAATGGCACCATGACGCGAATAGCATTGCCATACATACCACAAGACGCTAATAGGAGACCTTTTTCAAATGATTTTGCTTTTAGGTTGGCTGCTGCTGTGGCATCAGGCTTGCCTTCGCTATCAATCAACTCGAACGCAAGCATAGCGCCTTTATAGCGGATATGACCGATGCTGCTTAGATTCAAGCCTTTTAGGAAAGACGCAATGGTATCGCCAATCTCCACACTACGCTCTAATAGGTTTTCTTCTTCGATCACTTCCATGACAGCAAGCGCAGCCACACAGGCGAGTGGGTTACCAGAATAAGTACCACCCAAACCGCCAACTTGCGGGGCATCCATGATATCAGCACGGCCGATGACCGCAGAGATAGGATAACCACCTGCCAAACTCTTCGCAGCCGTCATCAAATCAGGCTCAACGCCCAGCTGTTCAGTAGCAAACAACGTACCTGTACGGGCAAAACCACATTGCACTTCGTCAAAAATAAGTACGATGCCATGCTCATCACAGATCTCGCGTAGTGCCTTGGCGAATGATGGCGTCACCTGATGGAAGCCGCCCTCGCCTTGGACTGGCTCAACGATCATTGCGGCCACTTCGCTAGGGTCGATATCTGCTTGGAAGATCATATCAAGGCTATGTAATGCCTGCGCTTCTGTCACATTCAACTCTTCTGCAGGGAACAGCGCATGGAACACAGGTCCTGGCATTGGGCCGAAGTTCTTTTTGTACGGTAGTACTTTACCAGTCAAGCTCATGCACATCATCGTGCGACCATGCCAGCCACCGACAAAAGAGATCACACCTGGACGACGGGTTTTAGCACGCGCAATCTTGATGCAGTTTTCGACCGCTTCTGCACCAGTGGTCAAAAAGAACGCTTTTTTATCACCGCTGATTGGCGCTTTTTCGCACAGTTTTTCTGCCAAGTCTACGTAACACTCGTAGTTGATCATTTGCGCCGCAGTATGCGTAAATTTGTCGAGCTGCTCATGCACACGCTGGGTGATTTTTGGATGGCTGTGACCGGTGTTCAATACTGAGATACCACCGACAAAGTCGATATAACGCTTGCCTTCGATGTCCCAAATTTCTGAGTTCTTTGCTCGTTCTGCAAAGATAGGAAAGGCAACCCCAAGTCCTGTTGGTAAAACAGCTTTGCGGCGCTCAAGTAATGATTGATTGGTAGTCATGGGAATGTCCTTTTCTGTGTTCGTAACATAGATGCCATCTAGGGATTGGCGGTTTGTAGTAAGGGGTGACTTAATTCATACGTGTTGACTATCGAATGGCACCTTTTTCAAGGCACCAAAGATATTCAAAACTTTGTTAGCTGATATCAGAGCACCAGTATTTGGTCGTGATATAGTCTTCGATACCGTATTTTGAGCCTTCACGGCCAAAGCCAGATTGCTTCACACCGCCAAATGGGGCAACTTCTGTAGAAATCAAACCAGTGTTGTGGCCGATGATGCCGTACTCCAGACCTTCGGTAACGCGCCATGAGCGGGCATAATCACTACTATAAAAGTAAGCGGCCAAGCCATAAATCGTATCGTTAGCAGCACGGATAACTTCTGCATCGTCTTTGAATGTGAAGATTGTAGCGATTGGTCCAAAGATTTCTTCAGACGCAATATCCATATCACTGCTGATATCAGTGATCACCGTTGGGTTGTACGTCAGTTCAGAAGCATCATTGACGCTACCACCAGTAACCAGTTTGGCGCCTTTGTCTAGAGCGTCCTTGAGCAGGGCTTGTACTTTATCCAATGCTTTTCGGTTGATTAGTGGGCCAATATCGACGCCCTCTTCCAAGCCATTGCCCACTTTTAGCGCAGCGACTTTTTTGACGAAAATCTCTAAGAACTCGTCTTTAATGCTGTCCTGCACGTAGACACGGTTGGCGCACACACAGGTCTGACCTGCATTGCGGTATTTGGAAGCTATGAGACCTGCAGCGGCTTTCTCAAGATCGGCATCATCAAAAACGATAAATGGCGCGTTGCCACCCAGCTCTAATGACAGCTTTTTGATCGTTGGCGCGCATTGTGCCATAAGCGTACGACCGACTTCTGTAGAGCCAGTGAATGACAATTTGTGAATACGAGCATCGCCCGTTAGGATTTCGCCAATGGTTGATGATTTGCCTGTCACGATCTGTAGTACGCCTGCAGGAATACCTGCTTGCTCTGCTAATGCACCGAGCGCTAATGCTGAAAACGGTGTTTCGGTGGCAGGTTTGACGATAATCGTACAGCCTGCTGCCATTGCGGGTGCAACTTTGCGCGTGATCATCGCTGCTGGGAAGTTCCAAGGGGTGATTGCTGCGCAAACGCCGACTGGCTGCTTGAGCACAACGTGACGCAATTGAGTACTGTTGGCAGGAATGACATCACCATAAACGCGCTTGCCTTCCTCGCTAAACCAGCGAATAAAGCTATTGGCATAGCCAATCTCACCACGTGACTCAGTAAGTGGCTTGCCTTGCTCAGCAGTCATAATGATTGCAAGATCTTCTTTATTGGCATCGATAAGATCCGCCCACTTTTGTAGCAACTCTGAGCGTTCTTTGGCAGTTTTTGCAGCCCACTCTGCTTGTACTTCATGGGCATAAGCAACGGCTTCATTGACATCTTTCGTTGTAAGGCTTGGTACTGTACCGATGAGCTCGTCGTTGAAAGGATTGTTTACATCGAGTGAGGCGTTATCGCTAGCAGCATGCCAGCCGTCTTTGATGAAACAAGATTGTTTGAGTAAGTCTGGATTTGATAACTGTAGCGTATTTGACATATTGACGCTCCTTGTCATATAGATGGTATGGTTATAAGAATGGATATAATCGTGAGTGGTAAATACTTATTGATAAATTTATTATTGTTCAATATACTGAACACGTATTCTATATACGAGACGTCATTATAAGAACGATAAGACGCGATTTGCAACCTTTAATCTCATTATTTTAATAATTACCTTGTATTTTTCTTTTATTTCATTGTTATAGGTTACTTATGAGCTCAACTGCCGTGCCTGCATTAGACAAAACGTTTCAGATTTTGGATTTGATTACCGATAGCTCACAGCCACTCACTGCGGCTCATATCGCAAAAGAGCTTGGGCTACCGCGCAGCTCCACCCACAATATTTTGCAGAGTCTGCTGACCAAGCATGTCATCTATAAAGATACTGACAGCCGCTTTCACCTTGGCTCTTATTTGATGTATTGGGCAGGTAAGTATGAGCAGCAGCAGGGTGTTGTACAGCTATTTAAAGATTTGATTGTGCAGTATCCAGTGCTGCTTCAGCACACTGTCACGTTGTCAAAGCTGGATTTGGGAGAAGTGGTGTTTTTGGCTTGTCATGAATCACCCGCCCCGCTTGGCTTTACGTTTCGTGCCGGCGTGCGCGTGCCTGCGGTGTTTTCAGCGACAGGTAAAGCCATGCTATCTACATTGTCTATGGACAGTATCAAGTCATTGTATGAAGAAAAGTTTCCGGTACCTATGACCCAGCACGGGGTCAATAATTTTGCGGACTTATCCGCTGAGCTTGAGGCAATTCAAGAAAGTCGAATATCACTCGATGATGGGCAACTGCGTGATGGGATGTATTGTTTGGGTACTTATATCCGTAATGCGTCAGGTACAGCGGTTGCTGGTATGGCAGTGAGTTTTTTGCAAGGAGAGTATGAGTCCAAACGAGCTGAGGTCAGTGCGGTACTGATTGAATTGGCGGAGCAGATTGAGCAGTGTTTGGGCTTTAATCCTAACGCTGAAAGATAGCATTAGGATTGAATATCGGTGCAGGTCTAAAAAACAATCCAAAAAATGCTATTAAACAATACCGTCGGCTTTTAGCTTAGCAATCATCCCACTATCATAACCCAAATCAGTAAGTGTACTGTCAGTATGCTCACTGAGCTGCGGTGGTGGTGTACGGTAACTAACAGGCGATGCGGACAACTTAATAGGACTGCCGAGTGCTCTGACTGGGCTACCTTGCTCGGTGAAATTGACGATCATCTCTCGTGCTTGTGCTTGCGGCATGGCCAACGCTTCAGCGACATTATGGATGGCGCCGCACGGAATACCCGCCTGATCTAATACTTCTAGCCAGTATGTACGCGGTTGCTTGGCGAATTGCTGAGTCAACTCACCGCACAGTAGCTCGCGATTGGCAACGCGTTGTGGGTTGGTCGCAAAACGCTCATCGGTATGCCAGTCAACTGCGAGCACATCGCACAGTTTGGCAAACTGACGGTCATTGCCGCAAGCTAAGATAAAGTGCTGCTTACCCTCGCCGGCAAACACCTGATACGGCACGATATTAGGATGCTGATTGCCCAGTCTTGGCGGTATCTTATCTGATGCCAGATGATTCATACCGACATTGGCTAGCATAGACAGCGCACTGTCAAGCAACGCGACGTCTACGTGTTGGCCAGTACCAGTATGTTGACGCGCCAATAGCGCCGCCTGAATACCTATTGTCAGCTGTAACCCTGCAAACAGATCAACCACTGCGACGCCAACTTTGTGCGGTTCGCCATCGCTAGGACCCGTGATACTCATCAGCCCTGATAACCCTTGAATAATATAATCATAACCCGGACGCGCCGCATCTGGTCCTGTCTGACCAAACCCTGTCAATGAGGCATAAATCAAACGCGGATGGTCTTGCTTGAGACTGTCATAGTCTAAGCCGTATTTTTTCAGACCACCGACTTTAAAGTTTTCGACCAAAATATCACTCTCAGCGATGAGCTGCTTAATAATGGTTTGTCCTGTTAGCGTTGTGATATCCACTGTCAATGATTTCTTATTGCGGTTAATGGTCGCGTAATAAGCGGAGGTATCGTCACTGAATACTGGCGGTGCCCAGTGCCGCGTCTCATCACCGATATGTGGACGCTCAACCTTGATAACGTCTGCGCCCAGATCAGCGAGCACTTGCGTGCAAGAAGGCCCTGCCAACACTCTCGATAAATCAAGCACTTTTATACCGTGCAATGCGCCCTCTGGCATATTAGCTATATCAGTCATATCTGCCATAAAACTTCCTTATTGTGTCACGTATTTTTTGTTTTTTTGATTATAGAGTTGTTCTTCAGGATGTAATTGCTAAGCTGTTAAATCATGAAGAACAACTGAAAAACGTACGCTACTGCTTAGATATGCTTCGTAAAAAGCCAAGCAGCAACGTACGTTAGGGCATGTCTTAGATCTGAATGTTTAACTTAACATCAGTTTAAAAGAATGCTTGAATACCTGTCTGGGCACGGCCTAGGATAAGCGCGTGGATATCATGTGTGCCCTCATAAGTGTTGACCGCTTCCAAGTTCATCACGTGACGGATGATATGGAACTCATCAGAGATACCGTTACCACCATGCATATCACGAGCGATACGAGCGATATCTAACGCCTTACCGCAGTTATTACGCTTGATCATGGAGATCATCTCAGGGGCGACATTGCTCTCATCCATCAAACGACCCACACGTAGCGCGGCTTGTAGACCTAGACTGATTTCTGTCTGCATATTGGCGAGCTTCAACTGTACCAACTGTGTTGCAGCAAGTGGACGACCGAACTGCTTACGATCTAGCGTGTACTGACGAGCAGCTTTCCAGCAGAACTCTGCTGCGCCCATCGAGCCCCAAGCGATACCGTAACGGGCTTTATTTAAGCAGCCAAATGGTCCTTTTAGACCACGAATATTTGGGAAAGCATTGGCTTCAGGGACGAATACTTTGTCCATAACGATCTCACCGGTGACCGAGGCACGTAGTGAGAACTTACCTTCAATCTTCGGTGCAGACAGCCCTTTCATGCCTTTGTCTAAAACAAAACCGCGAATCTCGCCCGCATCATCTTTTGCCCAAACCACAAACACATCTGCGATAGGGCTGTTGGTGATCCACATTTTATTACCCGTCAGCTCGTAACCACCATCAACGGCGCGCGCACGCGTTGACATCGATGACGGATCTGACCCCGAATCTGGCTCAGTTAGACCGAAGCAGCCGACGTATTCACCTGTAGCAAGCTTTGGCAGATACTTTTCTCTTTGCTCTTCTGTGCCATATGCCCAGATCGGATGCATCACTAGGCTTGACTGTACACTCATCGCTGAACGGTAGCCCGAATCAACGGCTTCTACTTCCTTAGCAATTAGGCCATAAGCAACACTCGATAAACCAGCACAGCCGTAGCCCTCGATAGTCACACCCAGCAGACCCATCTCGCCCATTTGACGCATGATATTACGATCAAAATTCTCATTACGATTGGCTTCAACGATGCCTGGCATCAGCTCTTTTTGAAAAAATTGGCGAGCGCTGTCGGTGACCATGCGTTCTTCTTCAGTAAGCTGGTCACGTAATAAAAAAGGATCTTCCCAATCAAAGCGCGGGCTGGTAGATGTTGCCATTTAGATCTCCTTGGTATCAGTCATCCCGACTGACAAATAGTGATTGATACATCATTTGGTTTAACAAGTGGTTGACTTCGTTATTCCGCTGTGCGAAACTTAGTTTCATAAATTAAAACTATTAAAACAAACTTTTGCCGCCCTGTAAACCTTTATCAAAAAATAGACATCAAAAGAGATAATCATTAAGACAAATGGAAATAAAATGACAAAACCCTTATCGACAGCTACGCCACTATTAGAACGCATGCATGGCATCATGAAACAGAGCAAAAAAGATAACGATCGCCAGTTTGTGATGGCACTAGGTCGTGGATTGGTCATCTTGGCTGCTTTTGAACATGATGAGCAACTCACCCATCAGCAATTGTGTCAGATGACAGATCTACCAAAAGCAACCATCACTCGCCTTATCCATACTTTAATTACGCTTGGGTTATTGCGTACGAATAAATACGGGCAATATCAATTGGGCAGTAGTGCGGTACGTCTTAGTGCGACTGCATGGAGTCGTCACGATATGGTGGCAGCAGCTGAGCCACTATTACGTCAGTTCGCTAGTGAAAATGAAGTATCAGTGAATCTAGCGACCGAAGTCGAAGGAGAAATGCGCTATCACGCCTGCTGTCGTAGCCCTGCTCGACTATCGGTCAACTTACAGGTTGGCTCCGCTGTACCTGTCGCACGCACTGCCATTGGACGTGCTTTTTATGCGGTAAGCTCGCAAGCGAGACAGACGGTTATCATTAGCAATCTACAAGAGAATTTATCTGATGAAGAATTCAACCATGCGCAAATTGCCCTAGCCAGCGCGGCAGAGCACTATGAGCAGTACGGCTATACCGTATCTGACGGGGAATTCTCTACTGACATACTAGCAGTAGCGGTGGGTGTATACGATGTCGCTACGGGGCAATACGCGTATTCGCTGAATGCCAGTGTGCCAAGTGCCAACTGGGAAGCGGATGAGTATGCTGCGATGATAGTGCCGAAATTGCAAACGTTGGCGGAGCGGATTGGTGGTGGGGTTTAATTAGCTATGGGTGAAAGCCTGATAAAAATTGGCCTGATAAGATAGCATATGCAAGGCTGTTACCCATTGATACCGACGTCGCGACCTCATACGTGTATGATGTACGCGACAAATGTAAGCATCTTATCTATCCAAAGAATAACTATTGAGCCTCGTTATGCCTGAATCTCGCACCAACCTAAATCCTGAAGTCAAAACCAGCTCACCGTATTTTATCGGATTATTGCTGCGTTATAGTATGTTTGGGGCAGCCATCTGTCTACTATTAGCAGGGTTGCTACTGATGCATGGCTGGCTGATTCTGATTGGCGGCTTAGGAGTTGCATTAGGCATTTATGATTTGACTCAATCCAAGCATTCAGTGCTAAAAAACTACCCAATAGCTGGGCATATTCGCTATGTATTGGAAGATTTTCGTCCTGAGATTCGTCAGTATTTGCTTGAGGATGACAAAGAACAAGTACCGTTTTCACGCCAACAGCGTGCTTTGGTGTATCAGCGGGCAAAGAACGTCAGCGACACCAATGCGTTTGGGACCTTGGACAATCTCTATACTCATGGCAAAGAATGGTTTTTGCAATCTGCTATCAGTGCCCCACTAGAAAACAAAGACTTTCGCATCACGGTGGGCGGCGAGCGTTGTCAGCAGCCACACGACATGTCGGTATTTAATATCTCAGCGATGAGTTTTGGTAGTCTATCAGCGAACGCCATTATGGCACTCAATCAGGGTGCAAAAATAGGCGGCTTTACGCATGATACGGGCGAAGGGGCTATCAGTCCTCATCATCGTAAGTTCGGTGGTGATTTGATTTGGGAGTTGGGTACTGGGTATTTTGGCTGTCGTGATGTCGAAGGTAATTTTGATCCACAGTCTTTTGCCGAAAAAGCCATTGATCCACAAGTTAAAATGATCGAAATCAAGCTGTCACAAGGCGCTAAGCCTGGTAAAGGTGGCGTGTTGCCATCAAGCAAAATCACGCAAGAGATTGCGGATACCCGTCAAGTGCCCACGGGTCAAGATTGCATCTCGCCCTCCTCGCACACTGCATTTAGCACACCGCGCGAGCTTGTCGCCTTTTGGCAGCAGCTACGTGACTTATCTGGCGGCAAGCCTGTTGGTTTTAAGCTATGTGTGGGTCAACCTTGGCAGTTTATGGCAATTGTCAAAGCCATGATTGAGACAGATAACTATCCTGATTTTATTGTCATTGATGGTGCTGAGGGTGGTACAGGTGCCGCGCCCGTCGAGTTCATGGACAATGTCGGTATGCCAATGGTTGAAGGATTTTTGCTCGTTCATAATACCTTGGTTGGTGCAGGTATCCGTGACAAGATCAAGCTTGGCGTCAGTGGCAAGATTGTCTCAGGCTTTGATATTGCACGCATGATTGCGCTGGGTGCAGACTGGTGTAACTCAGCACGTGGCTTTATGTTTGCGGTTGGCTGTATCCAGTCTCGCTCTTGTCACACCAATACGTGCCCAACAGGTGTAGCGACCCAAGACCCGTACCGTCAACAAGCACTCGATGTCCCAAGCAAAGCAGAACGCGTTGCCAGCTTCCATAAAAACACGCTAAAATCGCTCGCCAGCATCGTCGGTGCTGTTGGTTTACAGCATCCTAGCCAATTACAGCCTTATCATATCGCTCGCCGTCTCGATGATGGACAGATTAAGCTATTGTCCAAGTTTTTCTATTTTGCGGACAAAGACGCCCTGCTCGATCATAGCGCCCGTGCCGATATTTTCAATCAAATGTGGGTCATGGCAAACCCTGATAGCTTCTTAGCCAATAACGATGCGCTCATTGCTTATAACAAGGACTCACGTGATAAGGGTAAGGAGACGAGTGCGCCAACAGAGCATAGTACTGGATATAACGCTGAATATGACTCTGAACACTCGGATGCTACTAACGGCGGACAACTCATCGGCAATGTCAACAATACCTTTCGTAACTTCCCACCGACTGGCGATTGTTAATTAATGAGTAAAAGATGCTGATTATTGATAAATGCTAATAAAAATTCGACATGCCAGCGAACATTAGTAATCCCATACAACCACCCTGTTAAGAGACGCGTGATCGATGCCGACCTCTATTTTTACTCTATCGCTATCATTGGCAGTGCTTACGCTCAGCCTTAGTGCTTGTCAGCAAGAAGACACTGTTGCCTTGAGCACTGATACAGACAGCTGGTTTTGTCAGACAGCAGACTATCCCTTTACTTATAGCGTCTGCCGTGTGAATGCTAGCGCGTTGACAAGCGCCCGTTATTCGTTACAGTTATTTTGGCAGTCCGCCAATAGTGCTCAGCCGCTACTAACCTTTGATGGATTGTTGACAGCATTACCAGAAGACAAAACCCTCAATTTTGCGATGAATGCCGGTATGTATGATGAGCGCTATGCGCCGATTGGCTACACTATCATTGAGGGCAAAGAGGTCAAGTCACTAAACCTAAAAGAAGGTGGCGGCAATTTTCATCTATTGCCTAATGGGGTGATGTGGTGGGACAAAGCTGGCAACGTGCAAATCACCGAAAGTAACGCGTTAAATGAGCAAATAAACAATGGTGATGTGCAGCCTTGGTATGCGACGCAATCTGGTCCCATGCTGGTCATCAATGATGAGATACATCCGCAATTCAACTCTGATAGTAGCTCAGTCAAACTGCGTAATGGCGCAGGCGTTTGTACTGATGGCAGCATACAATTTGTCAATAGCGATGCACCTGTGACCTTTTATCAGTTTGCAGAATTATTCAAGGATGAGCTCGGTTGTCCAAACGCACTGTTTTTAGATGGCGGCATTGCTTCAGCGTTATATGCGCCTAGTATCGATAAGCAAGACAAAAAAGAGATGGGCGTGATGATTGGACTGGTTGAAAACAAAGAATAGCCGTAGTATTTATTATAAAGTATAAACTTGCCACTATTTGTCACTCATTAAAAAAGCACTTAAGACTATAGCATCGTCTTAAGTGCTTTTTATGTTGCGCATACGAGCGTAGTAGTATTACCGCGCCATGTATTGGGTCATCTCCTCAACACCATGCAAGGTCATCGGATACATCTTATTCTCAAACAGCTTTTTGATCTCAACGATGGTTTGGGTGTACTGCCAGTAGCTTGGATTTTCAGGATTGAGCCAAGTTACTTTATCAAAATGCTCAAGTACGCGCTTGAGCCATACGATACCCGCCTCGTCATTCATATACTCGACGCTGCCGCCTACTGTCATCAGCTCATAGGGTGACATAGAGGCATCACCGACGAAGATGACTCGATACTCGCGACCATATTTATTAAGTAACTCAAAAGTCGGCATCGGGGCGCTATGTCGACGGTTATTATCCTTCCACACATAGTCATACAGGCAGTTATGAAAATAAAAGAACTCTAACGTTTGAAATTCATTCTTTGCCGCAGAAAACAGTTTTTCTAGTGCTTCAACGTGGATATCCATACTACCGCCCACATCGAACAGCATCAGTACTTTGACGCGGTTACGCCGCTCCGCTTGCATATGAATATCGAGCACGCCCTTTTTTGCGGTACGTTTGATCGTCTCATGAATATCGAGCTCATCTGCACTGCCCGTACGTGCAAACTGACGCAGGTTACGTAGTGCCATCTGGATTTGACGGGTACCAAGCTGATTGTTGTCATCGAGGTTACGGTATTTACGCTGCTCCCAGACTTTTGCGGCGCTGCGTTTGCGTGATTCACCGCCGACGCGCACACCTTCTGGATGATCACCGTAAGCTCCAAATGGCGAAGTGCCACCTGTGCCGACCCATTTACTACCACCTTGGTGACGCTCTTTTTGCTCTTTTAACCGCTCCTCTAGCGCCTTCATCAACTCTTCTAATGAGCCATACTTCTTCAGCAGACGTCTTTGCTCTTCGGTTAGGTTTTTTGGATCCAGCTTTAGATCAAGCCACTCTTTGGGTACGTCTGTCAGTTTTGCCAACAGCGAATCCATATCAAGGCTATCTACCCCTTCAAAGTAATCTGCCATTGCCCGATCAAATTTATCAAAATGACGCTCGTCTTTGACCATACACAGCCGAATCAACCGGTACATGTCTTCACGACTCGCAAAAGTAGTGAGTGCTAGGTCTTCAGGATGTGGCTGCATCATCAGCCCTTTATCTAAAGCGGCATTGAGATCAAGCAGTTCACGCGTACTGACTGGCACGCCATAGGTCCGCAAAGTATAGAATAGTTTTATAAACATAAGCACTGCACCACTAATTGACGTAAAACAAAAAAAGCATCTATCACCTATATGCGCTTAACGGCGCATCATATTGGCAAAACGCTGCAATAAATTCACATCCGCTTCGTTTTTGAGCAGCGCGCCATATAGTGGCGGAATAGACTTTTCGCCACGTAGGTTTTCTTCTAGCTCCTCTTGTGCCATATCATCAGCTAGCAACAAGGTCAACCAATCAACCAGTTCAGACGTTGATGGTGGTTTTTTGAGGCCCTGAAGATTACGTAATTTATAGAATATATCCAAAGCATCGTTAACCAGTTTTTCTTGAATATCAGGGAAATGCACCTCAATGATCTGGCGCATGGTTTGCTCTTCTGGAAAGTCGATATAATGGAAAAAACAACGACGCAAAAAAGCATCTGGTAGCTCTTTTTCATTGTTTGATGTAATAATCACTACTGGACGCTGCTCTGCGGTGATGGTCTCGCCCGTCTCATAAACATAAAAAGACATCTTATCAAGCTCATGTAGCAAATCATTTGGGAATTCAATATCTGCTTTATCAATCTCATCGATCAATAGTACGCTACGCTCTTTACTGGTAAAGGCATCCCATAACTTACCTGGCTTGATATAGTTACCAATCTCATAAACCTTGTCATCACCCAACTGTGAATCACGCAGGCGCGATACCGCATCATACTCATACAGACCTTGCTCAGCTTTGGTGGTTGACTTGATATGCCACGTAATCAGCGGCATACCTAAACTTTCTGCGACCTCTTCGGCCAGCAGAGTCTTACCAGTCCCTGGCTCACCTTTGATCAGTAGCGGCTTTTGTAGTGTCATAGCCGCATTCACTGCCAGTTGCAGGTCATCTGTTGCGATATAGTTTTGTGTGCCTGTAAAGGTTTTGTCGGTCATAGTCAGATCTCGATTGTTGTTATAAATAAGGGGTTATAAAAAGTGGATAATAAATTAGATTAGCACAGCCTGACGTATTGCCAAAATACTCATGCGTTCGCAGTTATTAACAATTGTTATGTATGCCTAATAATGTGCCTAATAAGCTGTCATTGTTGATATAACCTACAAACAATCTTGCTCACAAATAGTCTCGCGCGAAAGTAATCTGGCATAAAAACACTCTGACACAAAAAAAGACACGCCTTGGTGTCTTTTTATTTACTCTTTATATTCTAAACGCATTGGTCCATTGTATAGGCAAACCCTACCTTCCTGTCGCTTTCCAGACTCTATCGCTTTCCAAATTCTATCGCTTTTCAGAGATTTTATTATCTGCTTTTTTGGACAGTGTGCTTTCTTTTGTTAGGCTAACGTTATCTGCTTTTGCACTAGCACCGTCTTTATAAATATTGTCTTTATAGCTGCTATCCTTAAGATGACTGGTTTCAGTCTTAGCAGACAGTGTAGACTCATCAGACGGTTCACTCAGCGTAGCACCATCCGCCAAATAGCTGCCTGTCGTCAGTTGCATCGTCGCCTGTGTATCTTCTGCGCTGCGGCTACGTGCTTTGTCCAGACTGGAGGCAAAAGCACCGCGTATCAGCTGCCACAAAAAACCGATGAATAATCCGAAAACCAATACCACTAATATCGGTAACATATTGGCAATCGCCCCTGCAAAATCTTTCATCATGATAGCGTAGACCACACTGATGCTGGCTGGTGCAAGCTCACTGGCATCACCAAGCGCTGTACCTGGCGCTAATAGCACCGCAAATAGTATCATCCAACTCATACCGCCTAGAGGCTTTGGTAGTACGCGTGCGACCAATAGCCACAATACCAGCACCACAATAGCACCGCCAAGATAAGCATACATTGGCAGATCCGCGGGCGGTACGTTCTTTACCATCTGACCCCACCAAATAGCAATCTCGCCGAGAATGTCACTGATAGATTCTAATGGCAAGCTGTGTAAGATATTTTTTAACCAGTCCATGCGTGTGTTGTTACCTGCGTTTATCACCGATGACACATTGTGCCTAGCAGTGTATGGTGCGTGCTATCGTACCAAAATAAGACTCAATAAATAATCGATACATATCATCGGTGCCGATTATTTAATTCTCTATATAGATGTCGCGGACTGTCAGTTTATCACGACTCTCTACCCAAATGCATGTGAACGAATGTGTCACGGACGCTTTAACCATACCGCTGTAGAGACCACACTCTAGATCACTTTGCCATCATACCTCAACCAGCACACTAATCATAAATGCTGTCTTGTGCCTCGCGAGCGCGTAGCTCTGCTTGGCGACGCATCACATCTTGCGGTGGTAGCTGTACAAAATAGCCTTGAGACTGCAGTTTTGCCAGTACTTCCGCTTTATCAACACGTGCAAGTGTTGGCGTCGCTGCCAAATCCAAATGCATGACAAACTTACTACGACCTAACCCTGCACGAAAATCTTTTGGTAACACCCCAAGCCAGTCTTTTATTTCGTCAGTATCATCAGGATAATCAGGACGCGCAATGTAGACATACATGTCGTCATGTTTGGGAAATTTATAAATATCGCAATGCATAAAAACCACCTATCAGAAACTATGGGCGTAGGTTAGCATATTTCAGGTAAATACCAGTAGTTGCTTTGCGTTTTGCTATGGTAATTTTTGCGGTTATGTATGGTTTGAAAGGGTTTAAAAACTGCTGATAGAGACAGAAAATACAATACTAACGCTCGCATACTGTCAGTAAACTGCCCAAACAAAATATAATTTTTGCTAAATTTATCGATTTTAATGGCGCGGATGACTTGTAAAAGCGCTTTGAACCTTTCATAATAAAAGCGTTTTTCAGGAGAGAGTTTGTGGGCATCCATTTTGTAGTGAACCGCATTGGTCATACAAATGGCGATATGAAAATCATAACTGCCATACAACCACCGAAGGCGCATACACCCTGCCAATCGCTCAGGTAAAAGGACTGAAAAACGCATGTCACTGTTGTTTGATAGTGTCGCGCTAATAGCGCACTACACCTTCAAAACACTTTTAAACATAAGGCATAACAAATCTGGAGAGTGGTAAGAACGGACGACGTCTTACCCACCGAAGGGGAGAAAATACGCTATCATCGATTGTAGGGTTTATATCATTACCCATAAATGATGATTCGTGTTGAAAATCTCAGGTCACAGGACAGATGGGGCTTTAGCTCAAATTGACGTTCAGCGTCTATTTGGCTTACGTCTTTATCTTTGCTTTCTGTGTCACCCTTTGATGTAATATTTGCACCTTGCAATATTGCTTCTCGCTACTTTTACGTTGCGCATTATGCCCGGCTCTACTGAGCTTGACTGATGTACACATAAGGATTTGTTATGACTGATACCCAAGATACTCACTCTAAAGCGCCTCAGCGTACCCCTTTTTACCAGTCTCACATTGATAGTGAGGGCAAACTGGTCGACTTCTCTGGTTGGGAATTGCCCATCAATTACGGTTCACAGATCGAAGAGCATGATGCTGTAAGAACAGATGCTGGTATGTTTGATGTCTCACATATGGTAGTGACTGATATCAAAGGTGCTGATACTAAAGCATGGCTACAAAAGCTACTTGCCAATGATGTCAGTAAACTGACCGTCACAGGAAAAGCCCTGTATTCTGGCATGCTCAATGAGCAAGGCGGCGTCATTGATGATTTGATTGTCTACCTGATGAATGCCGATGAAACTGAGTACCGTATCGTCTCTAACGCCGCCACTCGTGATAAAGACTTAGCACAGTTTAATAAAGTTGCTGCAGGTTTTGACATCACAATTACCGAGCGTCCTGAACTTGCTATGCTTGCTGTTCAAGGTCCAAATGCTATTGCCAAACTGGCAGCTACCAAGCCAAGCTGGGCAGATACCTTAGCAGGACTAAAACCTTTCGTTGGTGCTGATTTGACAGATATTGAAGGCACTGATTGGTTTGTGGCTCGTACTGGCTATACTGGTGAAGATGGCGTCGAGGTCATCATGCATGGTGATGATGCCCCTGCTTTCTTTGAGCAATTAAAAGCAAATGGTATCAAGCCTGCTGGTCTTGGTGCACGTGATACGCTGCGCATGGAAGCTGGTATGAACCTGTATGGTCACGATATGGACGAGACCATCAGCCCTTACGAGTGCAACATGGGCTGGACGCTAGCACTAAAAGACGATCGCGACTTTGTCGGCCGTGAAGCATTGGTCAGTAAACGTAAGCAGTCAAAAGAAGACAACACCGCTATGAAACAAGTGGGTCTACTATTGACCACGCGCGGCGTATTGCGTGAAGGCATGACAGTGACTATCAATCAAGGCACTGATAACGAGCAAACTGGCATTATCACCAGTGGCACATTCTCCCCTAGCCTAAAAAACTCAATTGCAATTGCCCGTGTGCCTGCCAGCGTATCAGAAGATGACAGCGTACAAGTCGATCTACGCGGCAAAGGTAAATTCGTCGATGTGCGCGTATTGAAGCTACCTTTTGTCCGTAACGGCAAGCAACAGTTTGACTCTTAGGTCTTATAAATTCTATCATTAGAGCGCGTTGTCATTTTGCACACGATTATAAAAATGACAACATGCCCAGCCTCCATTACTTTTGTTAATTAACCTCTATCATTTAGGAGAGAGACCATGAGCAACATCCCAGCAGAGTTAAAATATATTGCGAGCCATGAGTGGTTACGCCTAGAAGACGACGGTACGATCACTGTTGGTATTACTGACCATGCTCAAGATCTATTGGGTGATGTGGTATTCGTTGAACTACCAGATGTGGGCGACATCATCGCTGTTGATGACGAAATCTCAGTGGTAGAGTCTGTAAAAGCGGCTTCTGACGTGTATGCGCCTATCTCAGGCGAAGTCATCGCAATCAACGAAGCGCTAGAAGATGATCCTGAAATCATTAACTCTGACCCATATGGCGAAGGTTGGTTCTTTAGAATGAAGCCTGACAATATCGCTGACTACGAAGCACTAATGACTGCTGATGAATACGAAAGCGACTTGTAAGACTTTAGAACTTATAAAATATTAGCTCATACAAATTATTAGCTCCGACTAAACGTTATAGATACTAGCAGCAGCTGGTATCTATACTCTCTATTTAGACACCCTGTCTCATCAAAAGCGCTTGGTCGTTTTATGCGTTTGTTATATGAGAATAGTTGTACATAGATCATATAGACCGTCACAAATCATGATCGCTCGATGTTATTGCTCTCAAGCGTTATCTTATTGGCTCGTATTGCTCACATGTTTGACCTTCATTATAGATGTGCCCCAATACCGACTCGGACAGATGACCCAATCCCCAGCATGGATCCTAATATGAACTCAGACGCCGCCACCTTAGAGACCGACAATAAAGACCTCGTTGCCACGCCTACTCACACGCCAAACTTACAAGCGTTTCGCGATATTGTAGAGTCACGCCGTTCAGTACGCCGCTTCACTGACACCCCCATACCTGACGATGTATTGGCAGACTGTCTGCGTTTGGCAATGCTAGCGCCGAACTCTAGCAACCTGCAGCCGTGGGAGTTTTATGTTATCGATGATGCTGACAATAAAAAACGTGCCATCAAAAACTGCATGAATCAAAACGCAGCAAAAACATCAGCACGTTTGATTGCCATCGTTGCTCGTACTGACATTTGGTACGACCACGCTCAGCAAGTATTGCGCGAATACCCTGATCAGCCAGTCCCACAGAAAGTGAAAGACTACTACAACAAAGTCGTCACGATGGACTTTTTGCGCGGTCCAGCCAACGTAGTCTCGGCAGCCAAATGGGGTGCGACGCAAGTGGTTAGACGCGTAAAAGGACCAATCAAGTCGCCTTATTATACGTTTGAAGATACCAAAAACTGGGCAACCAATAACACCTCACTTGCTGCCGAAAACCTCATGCTAGCATTACGCGCTCATGGGTTTGATAGCTGTGCCATGGGCGGCTTTGATGAGCCTGCTATGAAACGCTTACTAGGCTTGGGCGACGATCAACATATCATTATGATGATTGGTGCTGGCGAACGCGCTGACAATGGCGTTTACAATACTCAGTTCCGCTTTGATCAGACTCAGTTTGTGCATTACGTATAACGTACCGCTCACAATGTTTTCTTAATTGCTATTTTGTTTATTACTCCCTTAACCAAGGATTGTCATGACTATCTCTCAAAACCCATCGTTTGATACCTTCCAAGGATTGTTCAACGAAGCTGAATTTGTCTATCGCCACTTAGGCTCAAATGAGACCAAGCAAGCTGACCTACTCAGCGCTGTTGGTTACAAAGATATGCAAAGCTTTATCAATGACACAGTACCTGAGCCAGTACGTTTGCATAAAGAGTTGGATTTGCCAGTAGCAATGAGTGAGCATGCTGCACTGGCCAAACTGCGCACGATGGCAGACGACATCACTGTTAATAAAAGCTACATCGGTCAAGGCTACTCCCCTGTCCGTATGCCTGCTGTTATTCAGCGCAATGTCCTTGAAAATCCAGGCTGGTATACTGCTTATACGCCTTATCAAGCTGAAATCGCTCAAGGTCGTCTAGAAGCATTACTAAACTTCCAACAGGTATGTATCGATTTGACTGGTCTGGAGCTAGCTGGGGCGTCATTGCTTGATGAAGCGACGGCAGCGGCAGAAGCGATGGCGATGTCAAAGCGCGTAAGCAAAAGTAAATCAACACAGTATTTCGTCGATGAGCGTGTCTATCCGCAGACGCTAGATGTTATTAATACTCGTGCCAAATACTTCGGTTGGGACGTGGTTGTTGGTGATTTTGAAACGGCTAAATCTGGTGATTATTTTGGCGCATTATTCCAGTATGTTGGCGTAGAAGGCGACGTTAAAGATTTGACAGACGTTATCAGCGCGGTAAAAGAAAACAAAACCTACGTGAGTGTCGTCAGTGACATCATGAGCTTGGTACTACTCAAGTCGCCAGCCGACATGGGTGCAGACGTGGCACTAGGTAGCACGCAGCGTTTTGGTATCCCAATGGGCTTTGGTGGTCCACATGCTGCTTTTTTTGCATTCTCTGATAAAGCCAAACGCTCAGCGCCTGGTCGTATCATTGGCGTATCAAAAGACGCACAAGGTAATACCGCACTACGCATGGCTCTACAAACGCGTGAGCAGCATATCCGCCGCGAAAAAGCCAACTCAAACATCTGTACCTCACAAGTATTGCTCGCCAACCTCGCTGGTATGTATGCGGTCTATCATGGTCCAGGCGGCGTGAAACGTATTGCCACTCGCATTCATGCGTTTGCGACTGCTTTCGCTGATGCTATCAAAGAAGCCAATGACAGCAGCCTAAATGTGGTACATGATCAATTTTTCGATACAGTCGTGGTTGATTGTGGTTCAGAAAAACTGGCTACTCAAATCTTCAAAAACGCAGACAACGTTGGCTACAACTTATGGCGTCTAAGCGACACCAAATTAAGCGTTGCTTTTAGTGAAACCAGTGATCAGCAAGATTTCAAAATCTTGACTCAGCTATTCGTCAACAAGTCTCACGAGCTACCTGAAACCGCTCGCGTTTCTCTCGATAGTGCGCATCTGCGTACAGATAATATCTTGTCACATCCAGTATTCAACTCGCATCATACCGAGCATGAAATGCTGCGTTATCTCAAGTCGCTCGAAGACAAAGATCTAGCGATGAACCGTAGCATGATTTCACTGGGCAGCTGCACTATGAAATTGAATGCCACCAGTGAGATGCTACCAATCACTTGGCCTGAGTTCGCCAACGTGCATCCTTTTGCACCGCGTGACCAAGTCACCGGCTATATTGCGATGATTGATAGTTTGCAAGATCAGCTCAAAGCCATTACTGGGTTTGATGACGTCTCTATGCAGCCAAACTCTGGCGCCTCTGGTGAATATGCTGGTCTACTCGCTATTCGCCGTTATCACGCGTCACTCGGCGAGACCAATCGCGACGTGTGCCTGATTCCAATGTCAGCACATGGTACCAACCCTGCTACTGCCATGATGATGGGCATGAAAGTCGTCGTCGTCAAAACCGATGAAAACGGCAACGTTGATATCGATGATCTGACAGCTAAATGTGAAGAGCACAGTGATCGTCTAGGTGCGCTAATGATCACTTATCCATCGACGCATGGTGTGTTTGAAGAAGGTATCCGCAATATCTGTGATTTGACTCATAAGCATGGTGGTCAGGTCTATATGGATGGCGCTAACATGAATGCTCAGGTTGGTATGATGCAGCCTGCAGACGTTGGTGCTGATGTATTGCATATGAACCTGCACAAAACCTTCTGTATCCCGCATGGTGGCGGTGGTCCAGGTATGGGTCCTATCGGTATGAAGGCGCATTTGGCACCATTTATGGCCAACCATACCTTGAGCCCTGTACACAACGCGCAAAAAGACTGCTCAGCAGTATCGGCAGCCCCTTACGGCTCAGCGAGCATCTTGCCTATCTCATGGATGTACATTGCTATGATGGGCTGTGATGGTCTGCTAAAAGCGACAGAGCTGGCATTGCTAAACGCCAACTACGTAGCAGCAGAGCTAAAAGGCCACTACCCTGTCCTATATGCGGGTAAAAACGGCCGTGTGGCTCACGAATGTATTATTGATATTCGTCCGTTAAAAGAAGAGACTGGTATCACTGAAAGCGATATCGCTAAGCGCTTGATGGATTATGGTTTCCATTCACCTACGATGAGCTTCCCAGTCGCTGGTACGCTGATGATTGAACCGACAGAGTCTGAGTCAAAAGAAGAGTTGGATCGCTTTATTAGCGCGCTAAAATCTATCAAAGCTGAAGCAATCAAAGCCAAAGCGGGCGAAGATAACTGGACGCTAGAAGACAATCCATTAGTCAATGCACCGCATACTGCTGCTATGATTACTAGCGAAGAGTGGACGCATCCATATAGCCGTGATACTGCTGCATTCCCGCTGCCATACATCCGTGCAAACAAGTTCTGGCCAAGTGTGGCACGCGTTGATGATGCGTACGGTGATAAGAACCTAATGTGCTCTTGCCCAAGTATCGAAAACTATATGTAATCGTTACTATTTAAACGCTACATGTATAAAAAACCTCCAAGCCAGCTACTGGCTTGGAGGTTTTTATTTTGCTGACTTTTTATATACTCGATTAACAGGTACTATTACTGATAGTAGTATTTATAAAAATGGAAAATGTATCCACAACGAGACACTTAACTTAGATTTTTCAAAGCAGTTAATTGGGCAATACTATGCAACACAAATCACCTAAACGAAAGACGCGTGTCATCCTAATACATGGTTTACATCAGACAGCTTGGGTAATGCGCCCACTTGCCAAACGTTTGCAAGCCTCGGGGTTTGATACCTATCAATATAGCTACCGGAGCATGCGTGATAGCATCAAAACCAATAGCGCACGCTTAAACCATTGGTTAGAGAAAAACCATCATCCAGATCATCCCATAGATCTGGTCGGACACAGTTTGGGCGGTCTAATCATTCGTGATTTTGTCGCTCAATACCCTAAATGGCAGATTGGCCATTGTGTGACGCTAGGGACGCCGCATGTCGGCAGTGTTTGTGCCGATTATATCTGGCGGCTGACTCCTGCTGTCGTTGGTCGCTCCTACATCGATGCCTTAGATGGTACTGTCGCACCACTACCACAGCATGTGACCCTTGGCGTGATCGCTGGCAATCGTCCTTATGGTTTGGGTCAAATGTTTTTGCAGTATCACAACCGTAAGCTGCGTAAATCAGATAAGCCACCGCTCAAAGAGCATCTGGCACATGACGGAACCGTCTATATAGAGGAAACTAAGATTGAGGCGGCAGCAGATCATATCACCCTGCCTGTCTCTCATACTGGTATGCTCGTAAACCCAGAAGTCGCTGAGCAGACCAAATACTTCTTAGTGCACGGCGTCTTTAAACGCTAACGATTAAACGCTATCTTGGATATCAGCTCTTAGCTTTACTAGACGTTATTAGGCATTGATACCCATACCTTGACGCAGCTCAGTTTTGTGCTTTTCGATCACTGGTATCAAGGTTTGTATGACCCAGTCATTACGCCAGCCCTTCAGTCCTTGTGGCAATTGGCTGACATCTTTATCGAGAGCGACGACTTCATACAGTTGTCCTAGCCATTTTTTGCGCATTAGTACGCTAGCAGGTACACCAGTCTCTCGTGCATGCTCATCAATCGCTTGTTGCACAGCTTTGGACAGCACTTTATTTTTTGAGCGATATGGCGGCACTAGGCAGTCTGGATGTTCTGTGAATGGCAGGCTCTTTGCCTCTCTTATTACTTTTAGCAGCTCTTCACCATACAGACGCAGCATACTACGGTGCATCGTTGTTTTGTGCGACAGCTCACGCATGCTGTTTGGTTTTTCGGTGACGATCTCACGTACCGCTTGTTTCTTGATGATAAAGGTACGCGGCTGATTAGTCGCACGTGCCAGCTCTTCTCGCCACGTCGCCACTCCTTTGAGGATAGCCATTTGCTGTGAGGTATAGCGATAGTCAGCCATCGTGAGATACATCGCCTCGTCTTCGACATGCTGCGCATCATACAAGTCACTGGCATAGAGCTGACAGTCAGCCCAGACATACTCGTACAGCCCTTGTGATTTTAGTGCATGCTCAATACTCAGATATAACGCTGGCAAGTAGCGCACGTCATCGATTGCATACTGCTCTTGCTCATCTGTCAACGGACGCTGTAACCAGTCAGATTGACTGTGCTCTTTATCGATATGCATATCCAGTTGGTCAGCGAGCGCCTGTTGGTAGCCCATTTGCAATTGACCTGTTAAATAAGACAAGGCAATTTGCGTATCAAAGATATTGGTCAGTGGCGGACAACCAGACAGTAGATAAAAAATACCTAGATCTTCGCCGCAAGCATGCCAAATAGCCACTTCGACTTTACGCAATGCCTCCCATAACTCTGCCAGCTGTAATTGCGGGGCATCCAGCAGATAAACATGATCGCCAGTATTGAGTTGTACCAGTGCCAAACGTGGATAGTAAGTGTCACGCTTGATAAATTCAGTATCTAATGCCACACGTCCGCAAGTTGCTAAGGCGTCAATGACTTCATCTAATTGACTCTGCTCACGCACCCAAGTGATATCAACCGCATCGGCAATATCCAGCAATGCGTCAATGTCTAGTGTATCAACGTCTAACGCTGTTGGCATCGTTTCAGTACGAGCTGATTGCTCTGAGACATCAGTAGTCATGCTATCTGGGTCAGAATGGGCTGGAGCGTTTGGAACATTATTGGACACGGGCAGATACCTGCATATATAAGAGAAAATAAAACGCTAACATGCATCTTATTAAGATTAAAGGAGAATACAATTATAACAACTTCATGAAACAAAGTGGCTAAGACTTAGGCTTTATCAAATACTATAAAAAAGAGCGATTCTGCATGGCTTGACCAAGTGTCATGCTATCAAGATACTCAAGCTCGCCGCCCATCGGCACGCCTTGTGCCAAACGCGTGACTCTACTCACATGACGATTGACTGCTTCGCTAATAAAATGAGCAGTGGTCTGACCTTCAACGGTTGTGCCCGTTGCCAATATAATCTCTTCTACGGGTTCTTGCTTGACTCGCCACACCAGTTGGTCAATATTTAGATCATCGGCACTGATACCATCGATAGGTGATAAATGCCCGCCCAGTACAAAATAACGACCACGGTACCCTGCTGTCTGCTCAATGGCCATCACATCTGCCGCCGTCTCAACCACACATAGCAGACTGTCATCGCGCCTAGGGTCTTGGCACAGAGGACATACCTCTTCATCACTAAAGCTATGACAGCGCTGACACTCAACGATATCGCGCATGGCTTCATCGAGTGCTTGGGCAAGTGCCATACCCTGCGGGCGTTTTTTACTGAGCAGATGTAACGCCATTCGCTGGGCGCTTTTTTGACCGACACCTGGCAAAATACGCAGCTGCTTGACTAGCTGATCAAATTTGGCTGTAAGCAAAGTGACTTTCCTTTAGTTGACTTTATTTAACTGAATTTATAAATCGTAGCTATAAAAATGGGGTCGTATCATGTCGATAACAACCCCATTTTTGACTTCAGTACGACATATTTAGCGCTTAGAACATGCCTTGCATACCTGGTGGTAGACCCATACCTGAGGTCGCGCCTGCCATTGTTTCTTCATACAACTCGTCCGCTTGACGAACCGCATCATTGATGGCTGCCGCAATAAGATCTTCGATCATATCAGGCTCGTCTTCTAGCAAACTTGGATCAATAGTCAAACGCTTGACCACATGACGACCCGTCATCGTTACTTTAACCAAGCCACTGCCCGCTTCGGCTTGTACTTCTTTGTTAGCCAGCTCTTTTTTAGCCGACTCAACGTTTGCTTCTACTTTCTTTTGCATCGTTTGTGCTTGTTGCATCAATGCTTGAATGTTCATAGTTGCCTCTTTATCTTTTATATTTGAATGTTATACGGTGCGCATCGTAATTAGTAGTCATGAACCACGTAAAGTTCATGTCATGCGTGAACAGTGATTATACCGCTATCTTTACAAACTGTCTAAACCGCGTGCCAAGTCTTTGATGATATCTTCGACATCTTCTAAACCGACTGATAGACGAATCAGACCATCTTTAACCCCCGCTTCAGCACGAGCTTCAGGAGTCAGGCGGAAATGCGTGGTCGTTGCAGGATGAGTAATCGTGGTTTTGGCATCACCCAAATTATTGGTGATAGAGACCATTTGGGTCGAGTCAATCACATGCCACGCTGCTTCTTTTGTATCGCGGCTGTTTGACTCATTACTATCAGACGCTTTGACTTCAAAACCCATGATAGCACCATAGCCACCTTTCATATGATGCTGACGTGTGGCAAGTTCGTGTGCGCTATGATCGCTCAAGCCTGAGAAATGCACGGTGCTGACATTAGGATGATTGACCAAAAACTCTGCGACTTTATTGGCATTGTGACAATGCGCCTGCATACGTAATTTAAGTGTCTCAAGTCCTTTAGTAAATACCCATGCATTAAACGGGCTCATGCTGATACCGCCTGAGCGTACCACGGTAAAAGCGTCTTGCATCAGCTTATCACTACCAACCAACGCACCGCCCAATACTCGCCCTTGTCCATCTAAATACTTAGTCGCCGAGTGAATAACCACGTCCGCACCTAAATCTAGTGGGCGCTGTAGAGCTGGCGTGGCAAAGCAGTTATCAACGACCAGTAAGATATCATTGGCTTTGCATAGCTCACTCAAGTAACCAATGTCACAAATCTGCGCTAGCGGATTGCTGGGACTTTCGCAATAAATGACTTTGGTGTTTGGTTGAACAGCATTTGCCCATGCATCATTATCAAAACAATCCACATAGCTGACTTCCACACCGAACTTGGCCATATAGTTGTTAAATAGGCCGATAGATGAGCCAAATAATTGATTGGCTGCGAGTAGATGGTCGCCTGCTTTGAGGTACGCCAAACACATGGTCAAGATCGCGCCCATACCAGAGGCCGTTGCAACAGCACGCTCACCATTTTCTAATGCAGCCAACCGACGCTCAAAAGTACGTACACTTGGGTTGGTATGACGAGAGTAGACATTACCGGTTTTTGTACCGTCAAAATGAGCAGCAGCATCAGCAGCTGATTGGTAGACATAAGAGCTGGTAGTAAAGATAGGCTCTGAATGCTCACCCTCATCGGTACGGTGTTGACCTGCCCGTACAGCAATGGTTTGCATACCATAGTCAAGACCCAAATCTAAGGCATCATTACGCCAGTTTGGATCCAACCCTTTGGTTGAAGTTTTTTGGTTCAAACTGCTTTTATCTTTCGTTTGCGACTGACTCATAGACGTTCCGTTGCTTTACTTTGGTTGGTATAAAATGACTGCTTATTTTTCTGATTATCAAGCAAATTCATCAGGGTTATCATATCATGTCGCCTTATTCTACACATCTGGTTTCAGAGTACCCCGAAATATTATTATCATATACTGCACTGCTCACGTATCCAGATTCTGTTATCGCCATATAAATTGGCTAGATTATAGTAAAAGCAGCCATTTCATCTAACAAAAATAACGTATTTATAATAGGCAGATATGCAAACAGCTGCTAAGCTGAGCGGCGATTTGGGTTTTGCCTTTGGTGATATGATGATAGAGCATCCAATCAATGCTATCATCTCTAAAATAGCTGAATGATTTCAGCACATTACTTATTCATACATTTTATTTAACAGTATTATTTAGACTCACTAAGGTAAACTCGTTATGTCGACGTTCAGTATAAAAGCAAACACTTTATCGCTCAGTCTAACGCTTGGTCTGACTTTGGGTCTGAGTGCTTGCCAGAGTCTACCTGAGCAGCCGCACCTGTCTGATAGCCAAGAGTTATCTGCCCGAGTCAATGCATTATACCAACAGTCAGATAGCCCAGACTCTGAACCAGAAACCACAGCAGAGCCAAGTCCTACTGATCTGGTGACTGCCATCACTGCCCAAAATGAGATCCACCCTGAATTATCAGGCTACCATCCGATTGTTACTGGGGCAAATGCGTTTGCAGCGCGTAGTATCTTGACAGGTATGGCCACGCGCAATATCGATGCACAGTACTATATTTGGCACAATGACCAAGCTGGGCAGTTACTTTTAAAAGACTTATGGGAAGCTGCTGAACGCGGTATCATCGTGCGTTTGTTGTTAGATGATTTTAATAATAGTGCAAAATTTGATCAGCACTTGCTACGTTTTGCTAGCCACCCTAATATCGCAGTGCGCATCATCAACCCTTTGATGCACCGCAAAATGCCGACCTTAAACTACGTCACTGGTTTGCCGCGTATCAATCGCCGTATGCACAATAAGAGCATGACTTTTGACAAGCAAATCACCATCATTGGCGGACGTAATATCGGCAACGAATACCTAAGTAACGATCAAAGCAGTCAGTTTGCAGATTTGGATGTTTTGCTTATCGGAAAGGTGGTCGCAGATATTGACAATAGCTTCGGCAGTTACTGGTCATCTCCTTTGGCGTTTGATATTGAGACCTTAGCCGAATTCGATACTGACGTTACGCCTGACTTTTTAAAGGCTTTGGACAAGCTCGGTATCGATGAGCAAAACAACGACGGCAGCAGTTTGACTGTCTATAAGGCCGCTATCGAAGACTCTACCATTGATACTGATCTGATCAACAAACAGGTGCCTTTTCGTTGGACGGACATGCAGTTCTTGAGTGATGATGTGGGCAAACTGTCTAAAAGCGTCTCCTCTGAAACCAATTTGGTTCACCAACTGCGTACGTTACTTGGTAGCCCAACCAAACAGCTGACCATTATCTCTTCTTATTTTGTACCGACCAAAGATGGCGTCGATACGTTGGTGAAACTGGCTGAATCTGGTGTTGATATCAAAATCTTAACCAATTCATTTGATGCCACTGATGTCACTGCCGTTCACTCTGGCTATAGCCAATGGCGCCCTAACCTACTTCGCTCAGGTGTCAAAATATACGAGCTAAAATCGACGGCTGGTGAAGAAAAACGCGATAATAAACTGTGGCGAGCACGTAGCCAGTCATCGACCAGTTTGCATGCAAAAACCTTTGCAGTTGATGATTATCAAGTGTTTATTGGCTCATACAACGTTGACCCTCGCTCGGCCAATATCAACACTGAGATGGGTGTCATTATCAATGATGACGAGCTAGCAAGACAGCTACACGGTGCGCTTAGTGATGATTTGTTAAATCAGGCTTATGAGGTCAAGCTGCTAGACAATGGCAGTTTAGAGTGGCACACGATGGAAGATGGCAAAGAGGTCGTTTACGAGTCAGAGCCACGAGTCGATATGAGTGATCATATTTGGCTTACTATCATGTCTTGGCTACCCATCGATTGGCTGCTGTAATATGTAAATCCTTTTCTAAATAGTCCTTAAAAGTACAGGATGTGCAGTTTCGCTTCTGGTAAAAGCCAGATCCTGTAATCAAAGTTCTTATTACAACACACACAAAATTACTGTTTCGGCAAATCATTGTTTATATACTTTGATTTGCCGGTTTTTATCATGGCCGATTATCTAAACGATGATCGTCTTAATGGCCACTTTACCCTGTGGAAGCGTGATCTATTATGCCGACTCGTTCTCAATACGCCCTGATGTCTAAAAAAGACAAAAATACAGTCATATTCGTAAGCTTTATCAGCGCTGTAATCTTTTTTGACTTTTTGATTTATTTGTACATTGCAGACATTGTCTCAGCTGCTATTTTTCCCGCTAATAACGATCCTACGGTTGCTAAGCTGCAAGGAATGGGGCTGTTTGTCATTGGTTACTTGGCTCGGCCATTTGGTGGTATTCTGTTCGGGCGTTATGGTGATCTCAAAGGTCGAAAGCCGACCCTTTTTCTGAGCATAATCGTCACGGCAGGTAGCTTGCTTGCGATGGCGTGTCTGCCTACTTATGCGCAGTGGGGTGCGCTTGCACCTGCGTTATTCATATTGCTGAGAATCATACAAGGTATGGCATTTGGTCTTTACGCACCGCTATCTTGGGTATTTGTGGCGGAGCATGTCCCTAGGCAGTATTTGTCAGTGGCTTGTAGCTACATTACGGCTAGCTTTTTGGTAGGTGTACTCTTCTCTAATGCGTTTTTCCTGTGGCTGACTGGCTTTATGACCACCGTACAGTTGACTGATTATGGCTGGCGTTTGCCGTTTTTTGTTGGTGCCTTACTAACCTGTCTACCATTGTTGGTATGGCGACTGGTTAAAGAGACCCCATTTTTCTTGGCGTTAGATAAGCCAAAAACTGGTAAGAATTTGGGTAGACCATTTACGGTGTTATTCAAGCGCTGCAAGCATTCTATCTTTGTCAGTATGGTACTGACTCTAGTGATATCTAGCATTACCTCTGTTATTGTCCTACTACTGCCAGATTTAATAGAAATCAACTTTACTTTAGACAGTGATTTGTTTAGCTTCTCTCACAGTTTGGGCATCGTATTTATGATTCTTGGCTGTGTCTTTTATGGCATGATCTCGACCCATGAGAACTTTGGTAAAATTTTGGTCATTGGTTCTGTTCTACTTATCGCTCAAACGTTGGCGTTCTTTTATCATTTGCAGGCGGGTGGCGATTATATATTGATTATGTATGCACTTTTGGGATTCTGTGCCGGTATCGTGGGCATGGTCCCTGCCATTTTAGTTCAGCTATTTCCGACCAATGTACGTCTCACAGGTATCGCTTTTTGTTATAATATTACCTACGGTATCGTTGGTGTACTGATCCCCTTTGGTCTTGGTTACGCCACGACGCTTATCAGCTTCTCACCAGCGCTATATATTGCCTTTGTGGGCTCTATCGGTATTATTATGGGGCTTTACTTCTATAATTTGCCCGAATTCAAAAAGATTGATCATGTTATTTTATAAATAATGGATCAGTCACTGATTTGAACAAAGTTTAAAACTAAGGTGCAATGGGATGTCTCGTCCATTGCACCTTATCCATTTATTTAAGACACAAATATTAAGGCTCAATAATCATGGTTGATATGACCAACAAACGCCTCTCCGTTGCGCCAATGATCGACTGGACAACGACAGATTATCGCTACTTTGCACGACTGTTCAATCCGCATACGTATCTATATACCGAGATGATCAGTACTGGTGCATTGATACATGGTAACCGAGCACGGCATCTACGTTTTGATACGCTCGAGCACCCGCTTGTATTGCAGCTTGGCGGCGCAGACATTGATGAGATGACGCAGTGTGCTGAGTTTGCTCAGCAGTATGGCTATGACGAGGTCAATATCAATGTCGGCTGCCCCTCTGATCGCGTACAACATAATAAGATAGGTGCTTGTCTGATGGCAGAGCCCAAAACGGTTGCCGACTTGGTCAAGCACATGCAAGCAGCTGTCGATATTCCAGTGACGGTCAAACACCGTATTGGTATTGATGACTTTGACAGCTACGAATTTATGGTCGATTTTGTGCAGACAGTAGCCGCTTCTGGCTGTACACGTTTTATTGTTCATGCACGTACGGCATGGCTACAAGGTCTTAGTCCTAAGCAAAATCGCGAGATACCACCGCTACGTTATGATGATGTCTATCGCTTAAAGCAAGACTTTCCTGAGCTAGATATCGAAATCAATGGCGGTATCGACACGATAGAAGACATCAAAATGCACCTGCAGCATATCGATGGCGTGATGATAGGACGAGCGTTTTATCATAACCCGTACCTATTAGCAGAGGCCAATAGCTTGTGGGGCGAGACAACACCCGAGACTATCCCTAAGCGCTCAGAAATCTTGGCACGGCTATATCCATATCTAGAAGAACAAATTGAAAAAGGCGAAGCACTCCCAACAATGACGCGACATTATTTGGGATTATTTCAGGGGTTGATGGGCGCACGTAAATGGCGACAAGCACTAAGCGGCAAACCTCAGCTTACTCTCGATGATGTCAAAAGAGCGGCAGATGAGGTATTGTTGTTAAATCCTGACGCATAGCACAGATTGGCATGCAGTCAATTTAACAGACTACAGATTTTAGTCACTACTGTCATATTGTCACTATTACAATGTCAATTTTGGCTACGATACTTGTGAGAGATACTGCCACATCGCTGCCCCATTATTAATGATATGTAGTGCGATTGGCAGTAATAGTGACCCTGACTTAATACGGGCATAGCAAAATATCAGTGCCAGTACAACAATAGTGCTGATCTCATAAATACCGTACTGCACATGGATAATAGCAAATATCAAACTTGTCACGATACTTGCTACTATCGCGCCGTGATGCACAGAGTATGACGGCGCTGTGAACTGCTCTGCAATCGCTGACCATAAGATGCCCCGAAAAATAACTTCTTCGTAAATTGGGGCAACGACTACCATCGCAAAGACCAACAGCCATATTGAGCTTACTGATTGATATAGTGGATCGACAAAAACCAGCGGCGTCATATCTAACATATAGGTCAGTGCTTGACTGGCAATCATAAATATCAATAGCACACCCAGCATACCCATACCTACCGCAAATGAAAACGGCTTCAATGTTAGGTACTGACACACCTGACCGCCACGTAGACGAATAATGAGAATACTAGTCGCTACCAACAGTATGCAGCCTATAACTATCGAGATACTCACGACCGTCCCATCATTACTACCAAAAAAGAATATATCCCCCATCGATTCATTTTTTGTAGCAGGTAATACCAGCTTGCCAGCGATATATACGCCTACCAATTGACTGATAAAAAACGCAAATACCATACCTACTGTTAATACAAATACTCCTAAGCGTGAAAACAATGGCGCACGATGAGGCAAGCGTTGCCTATCAGACGGTTCAGCTAGGTTATTTGGCGTAGAGTTATTTGGCGTAGAGTTTTTTAGCATAGGTTTGTTGGACACAGAGTTCTTGGACATATCAATATCACTTAGCAAGTAGACAGTCAGCTCAGATCCAAGAGCCTGACAAATTGATGATACATTACTTTTATTTTGGCAGTTGCTGCTCGATCAAGGCGAGCACCTGCATTGAGACAGACTCTGGATGCTCTAGCGGGAACATATGACCCCCTTTATGCGTCTCATAAGGAATGCCTAAACGCGACTGTATCTGTTGAGGGAAGCGACGTTTTAAAAAGATACTATCTTGACCTATAATCAAGGTAACAGGCACCTTCGGACCACGATTTGGTGCTAGCCAATACCAAGAAGGATTGGTGCGGAACACTTCGACTTCACTGGCTTTGGGAATGGCCAATGTGACCTTACCGTCCGCGCGTTCATGCAAGCCATGATCGATATATCCTTGAAAACTGCGTTCATCAAAGTTTTTAAAAAATCCTTTGTGGCGCATCTTTTCATAGGCCTCATTTCGGTCATCCCATACATCACGGCGATGTTTGGACACGCCTGCTGGTGATAGTTTGTCCATCAAGCGGTTATTCATAAGTGGCAATCTATCTGCTGTTTTTGCCAAATGCCACAATAAGCTGACTTTGCCATAAATCCAAGGCGGATCCATCAGTACGGCTTGAGCAAATAGTTCTGGCCGACGGTACGTTGCCTGCAAGGTACACATGGCTCCTAGGGAATGCCCAACACCTGCGACCTGCGCGACGCCATGCTTGTCACAGGCATCTTTTACACTGTCAATAATCTGCTGCGTTAGACTACGCCAATGATCGTCTACGGGGTAATCGGGGGTATCGCCCAACATGGCGATATATTCAATCGTAAAGAACGCTGACAATCTCTCAAAGAATGGCTCGTAAACAGCGCTTGGCATCCCATTGGCATGGGCAAAATGTAGCACAGGTTTATTGGTGATCTTGGAGACAGGTAGCACCGCAAAGGTCTGCGAATTTATTTCATCACTCATAACAGGCTCTCTTTGAATCGTTTGGTTTGTCTATTATTTTTAGTGGTTGTCATATTATTGCATTGTCATATTGTTGCATTGCCAACATAAATACCAGACATGCTCTATAGCAAGTCTGATAATTGGCATATATACGTCGCTTATCTGGTAATTCTTATAACTTTAAACCATATGTTTTATTTAAGGTTGCACAAAATTAAGGCTGAGCATAATTATATGCCCAGCCTTAACAATCATACACACTATATCTAAAACATAAAACGCTTAACGCATTTTTGCATCACCATCTTCTTGCGGTAAGAAACCATCAAGGCTGACGCTTGAGCCGATACCTGCCCCTAGTTTTACGGCAAAACGATCCATAAACATTTGGAACGGGTCAGTTGGACTATAGCTGATTACGGTATCTAGCTCTAACTGACGACTCAAACTGGTAATGCTACCGTTGTCGTCTGCTAGGCCCAGCTCGATAGACTGCTCACCTGTCCAAAACAGCCCTGAAAACAGTTTGTTTTGTTCAGGGTTTTTGAGACGGTCGCCGCGACCTTCTTTTACTGCATTGATGAAATGCTTGTGCGTATTAGCCAGCACTCCTTCAACATGCTTTTCTTCATAATCAGTCAATGGACGTGACAAGCTTAAGATGTCTTTATACTCACCAGCGGTAATCGTACGATCTTCTACACCAACTTTGTCCATCAGACCTTCGACATTGTAGCTTGGCATAATGACACCGATAGAGCCGACCAAGCTCGATGGGTTGACATAAATCTCATCTGCTGCAGAAGCAATATAGTAAGCACCTGATGCGCCGATATCACCGATCACTGCATAAAGCTTTTTGTCCGGATACTCTTCACGTAATTCCATCATAGTCTGCCAAATTTCATCAGACTGTACAGGTGACCCACCAGGTGAGTTAATATCTAATGCAACGGCTTTAGAATTGCTGTTTGCAAAGGCACTTCTTAGCGCATCATTGACATCGTAGGCGTTGGCCACATCATCGCTACTAATTACACCTTGCAGCTCCACTACAGCTAAATGCGGCGAGCTGGTATCTACGGCATCCATACCTGTTGGCGCGCTACTGCAACCGCGACCTAGGGTCAAAAATATCAATAAAATATAACCAAAGGTTAATAATTTAAAGAAAATGCTCCAGCGACGAGCGCGGCGCTGCTCGACCACACTAGCTAATAAGGTATTTTCTAGCACCTTCCATTCTTGTCCACTCGGCGCGTTTGGTTGCTGCATTTGTGTTGGCTGATGTGGCGAATTATCAGGACGTTTGTTAGGGTCTGGTGGCCAGTTGGGCATATAACTTCCTAAGTCAGAACAAGCTAAAACAGTAAAAAGATGAGGTTGACAGATACCACTAGAAGTAATGGTCTCTATGTCAAATCAGTCATCGGTATTCATGGGGTGCTAAGTATGGTTGTATTTCGACCATGGTTCAATAGTATAACTGTGAAATATCACTATATTGTAACGCTGGTAGTATCAGCATTATTCTTGAGGGCGAACAGCTTCAATATCAACACTATTATCAAGCGTGTTTAACGACAATGCCACTGGTAAAGGCTTATCATCGTAGATCATGACAGTATCAACGCTTTGACGAACCATGACATCGGCTGTCACCTGAGAGGTACTATGACCAAGCCAGGTTGTATTTTCAAATACTGCGCGCTCGTCAGCTAGATCGGCCGTACATAGTAGCGACCACATTTGCCAGACGCGCTGGTGTGTATCGGTATCTAAAATCAGTCGTGAGCGAGAAGTGTCTGTACGACTAGTATCTATACGACTATCATCCAGATAGCTATTGGCTAATTGCAGGTGAGGATTTATAGGTGATGACTTGAGTGGATCAGTGGCATTGTATCTTCGTACTTGTATAGGTGTGCGGCTATCGATGGCAATTGTACAATCCCAAACACTAGCGTCGCCTATCTGGCTCCAGCCTGTCATTGCCTGTATGGATATATCTCCGTTGGCCAGCTGCCATACACTTCCCTGCTCGCAGTTTTGGGCACTGATATTTGTTTGACTCTTGACACCGCTTGTTGTTTTGTATGCTTGCTGAAACGTAAGCCAATGCTCAGAGCGCCCTGCTTGCCAATATCGACTGATCGGTAGGCGCTCTCCCAAGTGAACGACTGTTTTCGGTAATAACTCAGAGTTGTTGGTGCTAGAAATCATGCGTTGATTATCAGAGGTCAGCGTATCCGTCAGTCCGACGCTACTGCTCTGTACTATGACACTCTCCAAACGATTAACCGATAAGCTCCCCAGTTGCTGCTCTAAAGAAGCAGACAGTGTATCTGCTGTCAGGCTATTTGGCGTGGTTCGTGTAGAAGCGGGTCTGTGATTAGCTAAGAACAACCAGTTACTACTTTCTTTGTTTACGGTAGGATATGTCAGCAATGCTGCCGTTATATACGAATCACCCGTCGGTAGGACATACAGTGTCGGCACTATGGTCAGCGACTGCTGATTGGCATACACCGTCATCATCAATAGCGTCAATGGTGGCAGTATCAACCAACGACTGAGCAGACCTCGAGGCAACAACCAAGGCAAAATACTCAATACAACCATAAGCAATATAGCCATACTCACTGGTGTATATAGCCATGCCTCTGACAGTGCTGGCAACGATGTTAACCAACCAATCAGCTCATGCAGGCTGCCGACAATGGTAATGACTAGCGACCAAATGGTGTCGGCTACCATAGGGGATAACAGATAACACAGTCCTGCTAGTAGATTAAGCGGTACAATCACCCAACCAAACAGCCCAATGGCAAATAAATTGACCACCAACCCCCATAATGATGCCTTGCCAAATAAGAGCAATGTGATGGGCAGTAAAGTAAAGAATAGCCAGAACTGTAGCTTAAAAATACGCCAAACAGCTCGCAGAGCATGACCAAATAGCTTTTTGCTTTTGTGAGTGCTTTTACTATTCGTATATGGCACTACCGACTCAGCAGTACTGTGCTGATGTGACGTATCGTCGTACTTGAGCAATAGCGCTACTGCAATGAAGGACAACCAGTATCCTGCCTGCCAGAGCACATAAGGATCATACCATGCCATCAGTATGGCCAGTGCCAACAGTACTCGCATTGTACTAATAGGTAGCAATGTCACTCTCACAAGCCCAATCGCTAGTAGCATCCAAGCCGTACGAGCAGCAGGTACATCAAAACCTGTAAACAACGCGTAGATAAAGGCTGCACCAATCATTGTCCACCAACGCACTTGCCAGCGCGGAATATAACGATAAAGTGCTGGACATAACTGATTAAGCAGCAGCACAATGAGACCACCTAGTACAATAGCCAAGAACAATACGTGCGTCCCTGAGATAGCCAGTAAATGAGAAATACCTGCCAGTTGATACAAATCTTTGGTATCTCGATTAATTAGACTACGATCGCCTGTGAGTAAGCTCAACGTGACAGCTTTAGCCTGCTGTTCTGCTGTCGTTTGTGCTGACCAGTCTCTATAAAAATGCTGTCTTAATTGCCAGCGCCCTATATCAATATGCAAGCGCAAGCGCTCAAGATACGAGTCAGAAGTCGGATCTTGATGTGACGCCTCATTCAGGCTAGCTTTGTTATTACTTACGGTTAGTAGGCTGATAGCCAAGATATTTGCGCTGCCATCAATATGCCGACCTCGCAACCAACGATAGCTATCAAAACCAGAAGCGTTGTTTATTGTTTGATCGGAGGCCACCAATGGCGCAAGTGCTAAACTCATAAATAGCGTATCACCAGGCTGCAAATTATTGAGGTTTGAGAGTGTGGCATCAGTCGATGCACTTTTTGGATAAGAATTAAGTAATGCTCGGTACGTGACGTTACTGTCGTTGTCTTGGTTAGAACTATTGGTGTTGTTATTACTTAGGCTATTTTTTGCTATATAGTCTCTTGTACTATTTGCCAAATCTTGAGGCGTTAATTCAGTTATTAATGGCGTTACATTTGTTAGCACGGCTACTTGTCGATAGCCACTATCTGCGGATGGACTATAGACACTGTCGCTTAGCCCTTCAATACGAACAAGCGCTTGCACACGTATAGGATCGGTGATTTCTGCGGCTGCAGCTTTATGATGTGTCACTAACGCCTGTAGCGCGCTACCTGCTACCAACAAAGTGGCTAATATGGTAAATAAAAAGTACTTAACGATACGAGATGAGCGTTCAGCATTTTTTAATATGCTGCTTGAGGTGTGATGATTTGTTGCTGAGGAGACATGAAACTGAGTAAGTGTCAGTAGAATAATAGAAAATAATATAAGTAAGATAAACAAACCAGACGTACTAGCCACCCCTATCGAAAACAGTTCAGTAGGGATTGCCACCTTGTCTGCGACTGTCAAAGTCCCCATCATAGCAATAACGACGAGGCTGCCAATTAACCAATACACCAGCACTCCTTGCTTGATAGGCAAAATAAGATAACGTCGTTCGCTATGGTTATTTATGCCAATAAAGGCATAGACATAACTACATTTACAGACATATTGGAAGCAACTGAATGAGCATAGTTATGATGCAATAGCATTTATATTTATATTACCCTATACTGATGAGAAATACGAAGGTGATGCCTGTCTGACATCACTGCCCTATGTATACTCACCATTACTTTTTATCCATAATATTACTCTATACCAGCCCCTCAACATCATTGAGCGGACTGTGGTTAACGATTAAAGGCGATCCTGTGCCCCAAAAACGTCTAAAAGACTTACTTCCTACACCAGAAAAAGTCCTAGAAAGTCGCACCTTAAAATTATTCGCGCCGCATTTAGCAGACCCACGTTTATGGCATTTTAATCGCCATAGTCTCAACAAGGCGGTTTATATTGGTGTGCTCAGCGCGTTTTTTCCATTGCCAGGGCAGATGTTATTGGCCTTAATTGGCTCGCTTATTTTTCGAGCCAATGTACCTATGGCGCTCGGTCTGACATGGATTACCAATCCACTGACTAGTCTACCAATCTTTTATGCTGGATATTATATCGGCGCAAAAATTATTGACGCACCTGTGATCAGTTTGCGGTTTATCGGTAGGATGATTGCAGACTTTAGCTTATGGGCGCTATCAGATGGTGCCAATCCATTTATTACCTATAAAGGCACAGTATCGCTGACAGCATTTTGTATCGGATTAACGCTTTTGGCGGTTGTAACCAGCATTATTTGTGGACTTGCCTTTAAGGCAGTGTGGCGCTATAAAACCGTTGCAAGTTGGCAAAAACGTCAGAAAAAACCCGCTGACAAATCCTTTGAGCCTTAATACCACTTATGTCAGTCCAGCGGTATTAAGGTTGTTTTTGATTGATACCGCTACTCTGCTTTGTTCTTATCTATGGCGGCTTTGAGCTTATCTGTAAAGTCTTTGTCCATAGAGACAATCTCAATAACTTCATCGTTTTTGCATAGCGTATAACGTTTACCAGTTGCGCTGTCTTGAACCTTGAGATCAAAATCAACCCCAGCTAGAGTAATCGCATCAAACACTGGCGAGATTAAATCCTTTTGCTCTTGACTATCAATAGTCTCAAACACAGACGGATCGATATAAGGCTTTAATGGCTCATCACCTTCTTCAGCACTACCAAAAGCAGCGATTGGATCGTCATCTAAATTCATCATATGTGTTCCTATAAAATAGATACGGCAGCTGATTGGTAGCCGCCTCAGTATCTCTTGCTATTAAATATCTACTCGATAATACAACAATACATTTCACCAGAACAGCGCTTATTAGCGCCAATAGACAATACTTATGTCAATCTGACATTCTCGTCATATGGAGGGTTAATACTGCTCCCAATGACCATTGCGCAGCAACAATTGACGGTCAGCAAGCGCCGCTAGATTGCGATCATGTGTGACCATTAGTAATGCCGTTTGCATCGTGCTCTGTAGCTCTGACAACAATCCAAAGACGCTTTGCGCATTGTCGTAGTCCAAGTTACCCGTTGGCTCATCTGCCAAGATAAGCGAGGGCTTGGTCACTAGCGCACGCGCAATCGCCACACGTTGACGCTCACCGCCTGACAGCTCACCTGGTCTGTGCATCAGTCGATGCTCAAGACCGACATTCTCCAAAATCTCAACCGCTTGGGTGCGTGCCTGGGTCGTTGATACTTCTGGACGCATGAGCAGCGGCATTGCAACGTTTTCAACAGCTGTAAACTCTGCCAGCAAATGATGAAACTGGTAAATAAACCCCAAATGCTTGTTGCGCATGGCACCGCGTTCAGTCTCATTCATACTATTTAGTAGCTGACCATGTAGCCAGACTTCACCGCTGGTTGGTGTATCGAGACCACCAAGTAGATGCAGTAAGGTACTTTTTCCTGAGCCACTGGTACCAACGATAGCGATGCGCTCACCAGCATGAACCGTTAGATCGAGACCCGTCAATACTTGTGTACTGACTGCACCCTCATCATATATCTTGTTGATATTGGTCGCCTTCAAAATGGCAGACATAGCGCTTCCTTTATTTTATTTATTTTGATATTTGTGCGTTTAGGCTATTCGTAGCGTAATGTTTGAGCTGGCTGAATCTTGGCCGCACGACGTGCTGGATAAATAGTCGCCAAAAAGCTCAGTACAAACGATGCCCCTGTAATCAATAACACATCAAGCAAACGCAGCTGTGAAGGCAAATAATTCACAAAATAAGCGTCAAAAAGATTCAGATTAAAGACTTGATTGATAAAGCCCAAAATATCGCTGACGGTCAGTGCAAATATCACACCCAATATCGTACCAGCAACCGTACCGATCACACCGATAACCACGCCTTGAACCATAAACACTTGGGTAATCAGTCGAGGTGATGCGCCAAAGGTCTTCAAGATCGCAATATCGGCTTTTTTATCAGTAACGAGCATTACAAGACTTGAGACAATATTGAAAGCGGCCACTAAGATGATTAAAAACAGCAGCAAACCGACCATGGCTTTTTCCATTTGAATCGCCCCAAATAGATTACCATGCGTTTGTGTCCAGTCGTTAGGATACAGCTGCTGAGGGGCAATAGCAGCGGCTTTCTCTGCTGCAGCTGGTGCCGTAAAGATATCATCGAGCTTCATACGTACGCCTTGGGCGCCCTCGGGCAGACGTAATAGTTTGGCGGCATCCCCCATCGGGATAAATGCCATGAGACTATCGACTTCTGGGCTAATAGTGAAGATACCTGTCAAGGTAAAGCGCTTAAATCTCGGTATCACGCCTGCGGGTGACGGTGAGGCCTCTGGCAGTACTAGAGTCACCTTGTCCCCTATCTGCAAGCCCAAAGACTGCACCATCTCCTCGCCCAAAACGATACTAAAATCACCACTTTGCAAGGTATCAATACTGCCTTCAATCATGTGCTCATTTATGATGGAGACATCTTTTTCATATTCAGGCTCCACGCCAGTCACCATGATGCCTGCGACTTGACCATTAGATGTCAGCATGCCCTGTAATTGGATAAAGGGTGCCACCGCCGCCACTTCTGGATCTTCTTTTATTTTATCCGCCAATTGTTCCCAATCGCCGATGATCTCAGTAGATACCACCGTGGCCTGCGGCACCATACCCAAAATACGAGTTTTTAGCTCGCGATCAAACCCATTCATGACTGATAGCACCGTAATCAATACGGCAACCCCAAGCGTCAAACCGATCATTGAGATGAGTGATATAAAGGAGATAAAGCCATTACTGCGCTCTGCTCGGGTGTATCGTAAGCCGATAAATAACGCTAAAGGACGAAACATATTCAAACTCTTTATCTTATCTACGTGCGACTTTATATAGGTTGGATAATGAGCAGCAGTCAATGCATCAGACATTTGCTACTGCTCACATATAAATCGAACACAAAAACAGGGTTTCAGACGAGCCAAAGACAGCCGTCAAAAGGGAGCTAGTTTGACACAATTTGGCTGATATGTGCCAGTCATTAGCAAGTACTGAGAGGATTTTTTACCAAAAAACTGGTTTCTGTTATTATTTTTGAGAGAGGGTCTTGCTATTAGCCGTGTCCATACCTATATATTATATGCTAAAGACAATTGTCATTAACCCCACATTGTGATTTGTTCATGCCTTGCTGATCATATCGCTGACATCATAAACCAGTAATTTGAAATACTGAATGGTGTGTAAGTAACAGCAGTATTAGATACAAACCTCACGCTGACTTAATTTTGAGTATTTTCATGACCATAAATTATCAATACAAAAACATTCAATCTCCTACCAAGATCACGTTGACCGACGAGCAGTCTGCAGGTCACGGTGATCACTGGCGTATTTTGACCGATGACATGAGTCAAGATGTGCCAGAGTGGCTACAAAAAATGATTGAAGTCGCCGCCATGCCCAAAGGCCTGAACAACAATGTCAGTGCAAAAGACAGCTGTTTGTTGTTATCAGAAGATCAGCCTTGCCATATCAATCAAGTGCTAGCGATGAAAGATGGCAAGCCTGAGCGCTTTATCAATGCATACCCTTGCGTCGATAGCCCTTATGGTCTTGACTGCAAAATCGAGCGCGTCATCGCCAATGACAACTCGCACGATGCAGTGTTACGCCTGCGTACTGCTGATGGCAGTATCATTTATGCATTTGATCAGCTCTATACGACCAACCGCCATCTGTATCAGCGCGATACCTCTTATTTTGTGAATTTTAGCGCATGGGCACATGAGATTAAGCTAAGCGAACAAAATGAGGTAATCATGGTAGAAGATCAAGAATCTATCCGCTATCACCGTGCCTTTAACGATATCGTTGCAGCAAATGACGGAAAAATTCCAGATGACTTGCAAGCGCAAATCAGTGAGTGGAAACCTGAAACCAAAGAACAAATGGCGCCTGTCGAAATAAATCTAGGTCATATGTGCGCTTACTTGTTTGGCGATACCTTAGGACAAGAAGACGAAGCTTGGTGTCAAGGTCAAGTCCTTGGGAAACAAGAGACTGAATTTAATGGCAAATCCATTATTTTGTTTGATGTGGTGACGCTACGTGAGCAGGATGCAGATCCGTTTGTGGTGCGTATCGGTGCTCTAAACACACCAGAGACCGCCAGTATCAAAGTACACGACTATGTACAAGCCAATGTGTGGTTACAAGCAGCGATATATAAAGAGAATCAGCAAAGCGCAAAACAGCCATCAAAAGCCAGCTAGTTACTGGATAGCTGACTGTATTACGTGCTATGACTCGTCTTCACACAAACAAAAGCCCCTAACTAGTATTAGGGGCTTTTTTGTATCTTATCGACTTTTACCATTCAAAACTCTAGATTAAAAGTCGTACAAATACGTGATTAAGCCATTGTCGTCATTGATTTGATACGAGTATATAGCTCTTTTTGCTCTGCACTTGGGCGAGCAGTTTGTACTGCCATCAACTGTGACATATCACCTTCAACACGAATTTTGCCACTCATAAAGGCACCCATGATTTGGTTGGTGTCAAAATCAGTGATGATGGATTGTAGAATGCTGCGATCCAATAGCAATGTCGTGGTCGCATCGCTATTCAAACCGCGATGCAATAGGCCATTAGCAAAATTGGCTTCGATATCTTTTTCCGTATCAGATACTTTTAGATTGACGATCATATTAGCCAGTGCTGGTGGCAAGTTTAACTCACCCGCTTCACTACCCATCTTCTCTACTTGCTCAAACCATTCATCTGTCAAAAAAACTGCCATGTTATTGTCCTTAATTGGTATTTTGTTGGGTTAATACTACTATTTAGCGTATTAACCTAATTATCAATTTATTGAAATGTTTGTTACTGATAGACTTATAAGACGTCGCTATCACTGATGTTCAGGCTCATTATAAGGGGCGATTTGATAATAAGTAAAACCTATTTGTATCGCTTGTAAGCCCATTGTTACAAAATTATTTTAGAAGCACGTATTTACCTCTAATGAAGTTTGTCTTGGTTTGACACAAATACATATCCAGAATCGTGATAAAATTGAGTATAAAATAAGCAAATAGCGCAATAATAATAAGTTGCTTGCGAATTTTTATACCAAAGAGTTTGTATTTTGGCGCATAGTTCTGATGATATTTGATTAGGATTGCGTTACAATACCCTTAAACAGAGTCGGGAGTTTTAACCTAACATTACATAAAAATATTTTTTGTCAGCCGCCGCTAGCATACATCTATGGTCAGTGCGTTTTTATAGCCCTATAGTATGGGTATCTATCTTCATTAGTACCGATTTTTTCGTAATAATTAAGATATATATTTAGCCTTACAAGATGTTTGATGCTCAAAAACGGCGCGTATTCTTATTTATCTCGATAATCTATTAACAATCCTACTATCGATTGGCTGTAAACAAGGTGCACAAAGCGCCTCTTTTTATCCATCAGTACCTACTGATATAAAACACCAGCCCATATTGATAGTTAATGAGATTATGATGATAAGCACGGCAAAGAACAGTATGTACCGCAGCTATTATAGTTTATCAGTTTTTATAATACCTATAGCGCGGACTGTTGGTTAATTCTGTTGATAATTCGGGCTGTAAAGGAATCATCCAATGAGTTTACAAAACACAGCAGTCGCCCCAGTTGACCGTGAGTACGAAATTACTGTCGTAAGATTTTTTACGATTATGGCTGTCGTTTGGGGCATCTTCGGCATGAGTCTTGGTGTGTTCATTGCTTCACAGTTAGCATGGCCAGGACTCAACTTTGACATTCCATGGCTGACCTTTAGTCATTTAAGACCACTGCATACCAATGCAGTGATTTTTGCGTTCGGTGGTTCTGCCCTGTTCGCAACGTCTTATTACATCGTCCAGCGTACCTGTAAGACACGCTTGTTTGCGCCGTATTTGGCGTGGTTCACCTTTTGGGGATGGCAGGCAGTTATTGTCGCAGCCATCATCACCCTACCGCTAGGTTTGACCACAAGTAAAGAGTACGCTGAGCTTGAGTGGCCTATCGATATCTTGATTGCTTTGGTATGGATCTCTTATGCCATTGTATTTTTTGGTACGCTCATCAAACGTAAAACCTCACATATCTATGTGGCTAACTGGTTCTTTGCCGCTTTCATCATTACGATTGCCCTACTACACATCGTAAACAGCATGGCGATTCCGGTTAGTGCGTTCAAATCTTATTCGCTATTTGGCGGTGCAACTGATGCGATGGTGCAGTGGTGGTACGGGCATAACGCGGTAGGTTTTTACTTAACGGCCGCCTTCCTTGGAATGATGTATTATTTCGTTCCTGTACAGATTGGTCGTCCTATCTATTCGTATCGTTTGTCTATCGTTCACTTTTGGGCATTGATTGCTTCATATATGTGGGCTGGTGGTCACCATTTGCATTATTCAGCGCTTCCTGATTGGACGCAGTCATTGGCAATGGTATTCTCTATCATTCTATTCGCGCCATCTTGGGGCGGTATGATTAATGGTGTACTCACGCTATCAGGCAGTTGGGATAAATTGCGCACCGATCCGATCATCCGCTTTATGATTGTGGCATTGTCGTTCTACGCAATGTCGACGTTCGAAGGCCCAATGATGTCTATTAAGACAGTCAATGCGCTATCGCACAACACGGACTGGACAATTGGTCACGTACACTCAGGTGCACTTGGCTGGGTTGGTATGATTACTATTGGTTCGCTATACGTATTGTTACCACGTATTTATAACAAACCAAAGATGTACTCTATTAGCTTGATCACCACGCATTTTTGGCTGGCGACTGCAGGAACGATTTTCTATATCGTATCTATGTGGATCTCAGGTATTGGTCAAGGCATGATGTGGCTTGCTACGAACCCAGACGGTACTTTGGTATATAGCTTCGTTGATACTGTTGAATTCTCGCATTTCCCATATATCGGTCGTGCTTTTGGTGGCTTCTTGTATGTATCGGGTATGTTTGTTATGGCTTATAACTGCTATAAAACACTCAAGATGCCAGAAGGTAAGCCTGTAGATGTCGCTGATCCAACGGATCATGAACCTAGTGTCGAAAAACCTTCGACAGCTAACGTATAAGGAGCGATCATGGCTGGTACACCGCATGAAATTATTGAAAAAAATACAGGCTTGTTAGTCATTGGTATCGTGATTGCTATTAGTTTTGCAACGCTGGTTGAAATCGTACCATTGATCTATGATAACAAAGGCCCTGAGGAAGGTGGGGTGAATGCTCCCCTACCTGCTATGGAGCCTTGGACAGCGCTTGAATTCGAAGGTCGTGATATTTATATCCGTGAAGGATGTCACGTTTGTCATACGCAAATGGTTCGTCCACTACGTGCAGAAGTCGAACGCTATGGACCGTATTCGCGTGCCGCTGAGTCAACGTGGGATCACCCATTCTTATGGGGATCGAAACGTACTGGACCAGATTTAGCACGTGTAGGTGGTCGTTATTCTGAAGACTGGCAAAAGCAGCATTTGATTGCGCCACGTTCGCTAGTGCCTGAATCAGTGATGCCTGGATTCCCCTGGCTTGCTGAAAATGAAGTAGATGGTGAAGACATTCAAGCTAAAATGCGTCTATTCCGCGATCGTTTTGGTGTTCCTTACACTGAAGAAGACATCGAAGGTGCTCCAGATGCTGTACTTGGTGCCACTGAGCTTGACGCTTTGGTTGCCTATCTACAGCAGTTAGGTACCGCAATGGAAGGACAGCGCTAATGGGTATTGGTGAATTACAAACAATTGCGACCGTTTCTGCCTTTATTGCCTTCGTAGGCGTTGCATGGTGGGCGTATTCGCCAAAAAACAAAAAACGCTTCGAAGAAGATGCACAACTTGCGCTTGATGACGAGGATATTAAATCCTTGTCTGAAGAGCAGCGCAATAAGGATAAACGATGACATTTTTTTGGAGTTCTTGGATCACGCTAATCAGTATCGGCTGCTGGGCTTTTATTCTTGGTGTCTTGTTGTTTGTTATCAAATACAAACCGAGCCTAGAAGACGACGGTACGACTGGTCATGAGTATGATGGCATCCGAGAATACGACAAAGCACTCCCTAAATGGTGGTTGGTAATCTTTTTTGGTTCAATCATTTGGGGCTTTGCTTATTGGGTATTTTTCCCAGCCATGTTCCCTAAACACTGGGAAGGTATCGCAACCGTAGAAGTCGATGGCGAAACAGTGCCTTGGACCTCTAAGAACGAGCTATTTAGTGAGCTTGAGAGCAACAACAAAGTATTTACCGATAACTTTGAAAAGAACATCCTGGTCAAAGCCGATGCAGCGGGTGCAACCGCGACGCTAGGGACACTGAATGAGTTGCAAGCGACCATGCGTCGTAGTGACAACCCACCAGCAGACTTACAGACTCAAATCGATGGTAAAGTAGCAGAACTTGCCCCCTATGTCGAAAAACTGTCTGAAAATCCAAATGCATTGAAAGTCGGTAGCCGTTTGTTCTTGCAGAACTGTGCGGTATGTCACGGTTCAAACGCTAAAGGTGCCACAGGCTACCCTAATCTGACCGACAATGATTGGTTATATGGTGGTGAAGCCAGCAATATCCTAACGACGTTACATAACGGGCGTGTCGGTGGTATGGCAGCATGGCGTGATCAGCTTGGTGAAGATGGCATACGTGCTGTTGCTGAATACGTCTTAGCGATGTCAGGTAATCAAAATGACTATGAACTTGATCAAACGAAAGTGGCTCAAGGTAAGGTTATTTTCAACGAGCCTACCAACTGTGTTCTTTGTCATGGACCAGATGGTAAAGGTATGATTTCAGCGGGTGCACCGAATTTGACTGATAATATTTGGTTATATGGTGGTGACCGCGAGACTATTCGTGAGACGCTACGTTATGGTCGTGCTGGTGTGATGCCTAAGTGGGATACTAAGCTAGGTAATGAGCGTATTATGCTTCTTGCTGCTTACATCTACTCACTATCAGACAAGACTGGTAAATCACCTGAGGGATCAATGGTTACTGCAGCAGCGACTCAGCCTGTAGCAACTGAAGAAGCAACTGCTAACTAAGTATAAATACTGTACATGGACGAGATTTAATGAAGGGAGAACTGTCATTACAGTTCTCCCTTTTTATATATTTTTGCAGAACTTTATTCAAAATGACTATGAATTCAGAATGACTATGATAATCAATCATAGATAGTAAACATTATCACGATATAGCAATTGCTTTTCACGATTATAACCCCATTATTAGTAGGGTTAATGTTAGAATAGCTGTCGTTCAAAATAGCCTGTTAAGTATGACGCTATAAAGTCCTAACTTAGTCTCTACTAACTTGATCTCTATAAGCTACTATTTGGTAAGTGGATGAGACTGGTATTTGTCCAGTTCTCTACCCTCTATTTACTGACATTGATAACATCGTACACTCATATACTTCAACGCTAGAGGTATTTGTTCATCATGCCAGCAGACTGATTCTTTTTTTAAAGAGGCACGTTTATGTCAGCACAACAATCACCCAATAAAATCCCTGTCCAACAGATTGATCTTGATGCGACCAAGCATCGTGTCCACCCGAGGTTTGTCACAGGTTTTTATCAAAACATTCGTGTCATCACGATGTATGCGCTCTTAGCCGCTTTTTTACTTTTGCCGTGGCTGCGCTATAATGGTAGACAAGCAATATGGTTCGATGTGCCCTCACAGCACTACTATATTTTTGGCATGACTTTTTTGACTCAAGATTTTTATTTTATTGCCGCATTTGCCATCATTGCCGCGTTCACTTTGTTTATGGTGACTGTCTATGCAGGCCGTGTTTGGTGTGGTTATGCTTGTCCGCAAACGATTTGGACACATCTGTATCAGTATGTTGAAAAATGGGTCATTGGTGATCGCAATAAACGCATGAAATTTGACAACGCACCCCTGAGTGCGAGTAAAATCTTCAAACGTACGGTGGTCTATTCGATTTGGCTTTTGCTTTCAGTTATCACAGCAGCGACTTTCGTCAGTTATGTGGCGGGCACAGAATCTCTGTATCATAGCTGGCAGACAGTAGGGCTGATCCCTATACCTGATTGGCCCACATGGGTATGGGTATCGATGTTTATCTTTACCTTTGCCACTTATGCCAATGCAGGCTATATGCGTGAGCAGATGTGTGTACAGATTTGTCCTTATGGTCGCTTTCAGAGCGTGATGTTTGATAAAGATACCTTGATTGTCTCTTATGACTATGAGCGCGGTGAGCCGCGCGGTGCCCGCAAAAAAGGCACAAATCCTGAGCATCTAGGTGACTGTATCGAGTGTACTATGTGCGTACAGGTCTGCCCCACTGGTATCGATATTCGTGATGGCCTGCAAGTCGCCTGTATCCAATGTGCAGCCTGTATTGATGCGTGTAATGAGATCATGGATAAGGTTGGCTACCCGCGCGGGCTGATTCGTTATACAACCGAGCGTCAACTGGCAGAAAAAGAGCCTAGCCGCGTACTTCGCCCCAGACTGTTTGCTTATTTGGCTTTATTAGCGGTACTGTGTGGTGGGGTCATATATGCTCTAACAGATCGCGTGCCGTTAGAGATTGATATTCGCCGTGACCGCAATCAATTATCCTCGATCAATACTGAAGGCATGATAGAAAACAGCTATATCGTTAAACTGACCAATAAAACACAAGATGCGCATGCTTATAAAATCACGCTAGCACCGCAAGATGGACTGAGTCTAGAGCTACGCTTTAATGATGTGCCATTAGAAGCAGGCGAAAGCTTTGATATGCCCGTTAGTATTTATGGTGACCCTGATGTGATTGAGTTTGGTCAAACGCCAGTGACCCTAAATGTGGTCAGTGAAGACGGTAAGTATCAGGTCAGTAAACAGAATGTCTTTACCACCCAAGGGCAGTAAACCTTTGGATTTTATATATTTCATTCGATAGTTAGCGATGCAGCCTATTATAAGCTATCGAATGAGGAATCTATTATTGAACTGGCAGCGCTTAGCCGTCAAATTATCCGTTGATACCGTTTGTAGATATCTGATGTATAGATTTCTGATAAATAAGTATCTGATGAATAGGTATTTTATGTCTAATCAAGCACCGAACTTTAAGCATCAAGATACTCAGCCATGGTACAAGAACTATATGGTTGTTATCTTTGTCATAGGCATGCCAGCTGCGGTAGTAATCGCGTGCATCTGGTTTGTTTATTATTCTTACCAAATCCGTGACAGCGTGGTACGTGATGACTGGTATATGGATGGCAAGACGCTCTACCACGATGTATCACGTGATAAGCTCACTTATGATTTAGACTTGCATGGCGAAATGCAATTTGCAGATAATGGCGATATTGTGTTTTATCTTAATTATCCTGAGCAAAGCGTGCAGTCAGGCAAGCTACTAAACGGTGCACCACTCACCTATCCTGATACGCTGGATTTGTCTATCTCGCATGCAACCGATGTCAAAAAAGACCACGACGTCGTACTACAGCATATCGAGGACAATAAATACAGCGCGCAAGTAGATCTTGATGTGGTAAAAGCCAAGTATTATTTGCAAGTGAGCAACGATGGTGAGGATGACTGGCGTATGCAAGATGTGGCAAAACTACCGCGCTCAACAGTTAGCTTTGACCCATTACCAGTCTTCGCTAAGAGTTAATGTTATTAAGTTATATCCTAGCTCTACTATCCATACGCAAAAAAACCAGCCACTCATAACAGTGGCTGGTTTTTTATGGTTTACTCAATGAGTATTTATTTATAAAGGTTAAATAATAGGATTAATCGTTGGGATTTTTTGGGCGGTACGCTCACTTTTTGAGGTACTGTCTGCTGCTAATTCTGGCGCTACCGAATGTAACTTCTCGCTGGCGAACTTTGGATTGAACGTCTGCGTTCTTGGTGATACTGGCAAACCAATATCCGCCAAGCTATCAGTCTGCCCTGCCTGAATATTGTCACCCTCAAACAGACGCTCATCATTATCACGATCAAGACTCAGTGTTTCAAAGTCAAACAACTCACGGTCAGCTAATTGCGATGGCGCTACGTTTTGCATGGCCTTAAAGATAGAAGCCAAACGCTGCGGATGCGCATCATCCCATTCACGTAACATGTCATTAATGATAGCGCGTTGTAGATTGGTCTGACTGCCACACAAATTACAAGGAATGATCGGAAATTCTTTTAATTTGGCATATTCAATGATGTCCTTTTCTTCGACATAGGCTAGCGGGCGAATCAGCATGTTTTGCTTGTCATCGCTCAACAATTTAGGTGGCATTGATTTGAGCGCACCGCCATGGAATAGGTTTAAAAAGAAGGTCGCAAGCATGTCGTCGCGATGATGTCCAAGCGCAATTTTGGTAGCACCGATTTGTTTGGCAAAACCATATAGTGAGCCTCGGCGCAGACGTGAGCACGCTGAACAGTAAGTTTTACCCTCTGGTACCACGCTTTTGACGATACTGTAGGTGTCTTTTTCTAAAATATAATGGGCAATGCCTTGCTCATTGAGATATGCAGGTAAAATATCCTCAGGATAGCCAGGCTGCTTTTGATCCAGATTGACCGCGACGATGTCAAAATGAATGGGGGCAATGCGTTTTAATAACAATAAAATATCCAGTAAGGTATAGCTGTCTTTACCGCCTGAGACGCAGACCATCACCACATCACCATCTTCGATCATATTAAAATCACGAATGGCCCATGACACTTGACGGCGTAGCTTCTTTTGGAGTTTACGAAAGTATGCAGACTCAGTAGGCGCCTGAGTATCGGCAGCTTGCTCAGCAACGACATCCTCATTGCTAGACGCTTTAGCCTCTGTGTCGGTATCGTCCTCTAGAACATAGCTACTAAATCCCGTTTCACTAGACATATGATCAGACATCTCATCAAAACTAGGAGCGATGTTTGGCGTAAATAAAGTTGCTGCAGTCATAAGTTACTCAATATCTTTATAAGAAGGGTTTTGCGATAAAACAGTTTGCAGTAAAGCACAGTGAATGACCTGTGGTGGCTGGTGCTTTTAAAGCGGCAATTATAACAAATATTGCTAACAGATTGAAAAGAGGACAGTCATTTGGACTTTATTTTTATCAGCATACTGACCACGTTCGCCTTGGCTACTTAATGACGCCTGATTGGTCGCTTCATGGTTCTGTAGTCGCTGTATTTTTGCTAAAATAGCCGTTTTCGTAAACCAACAATAGATATCACTATGACTAACGTTACTTTGCAGGATACTTCTCTCCCTCAATCCTCTGATACTGAGCTGGACGCCATTAACAAAAACCAAAACGCTGTTGTCCTATTATCGGGTGGTCTTGATTCGGTCACTTGTTTGTATTGGGCAAAAGCACGCTATGCCTCTGTAACAGCGGTCAGCTTTAATTATGGTCAACGTCACAACAGCGAGCTTGTCGCAGCAAAGACCATCGCAGAGACAGCAGGTGTTAATCATAGAATCATTGATATTGACATCGCCCAACTTGGCGGATCGTCACTCACTGACCATAGCATGATCGTACCAGATGGTGATTCAGATAAGTTCCCTAGCAAAAAGCGTGACGAGATTGACAATGACGCGATCCCAAACACTTATGTGCCTGCACGCAATACAATCTTTTTGTCTTATGCACTAGCCGTTGCAGAAGTAACGGATGCCAACCATATTGTCATTGGGGTCAGCTCAGTTGATTATTCTGGCTACCCAGACTGCCGCCCAGAGTACATAGAAGCCTTTGAGCACATGGCCAATCTTGCCACAAAAGCTGGCGTTACCGGTCATCGCCTGTCTATTCAAACGCCACTGCAACAACTGTCTAAAGCACAAACGATTGAGCTTGGTCTGTCGTTGGGTGTCGATTATGGACAAACGATTTCTTGTTATCGTGCAGATTCAAATGGCCTGGCTTGCGGAGTTTGTGACAGCTGTGCATTACGTCGTCAAGGGTTTAGCCAAGCTGGCGTCACTGATCCTACTCATTATCAAGCAGGATAAAGACGATAGACTGCGGATCAAACAGCGCTACCAATCAACATTAGCGAAACATTCGCTTGCATTAACACAGCACGTCGCCATTGTATTTCAATCGATATAATTGCTATGGTATGAACGATTATCTGTGTCATCAGATGAAATCGATCGTTACAGTCAGCCATATACCGATGAGCTGATGACGCACTGAATACCAAATCTATAAAACTGACGCTACCTGTAAGAGGAAATTTATGAAGTTATTGCCAGTATTACCCCTAGCCTTGGCTGCCGTATTTGCCATGCCACAAGCCAATGCTACCGATATCAAGCAAGATAATATCAACTCTTGTGTCAATGGCGCAGTCAAATATAAAGTTGCTAGTAAAAACGATGCTACTAAACTGTGTAATTGTACTATCGGCGTGCGTAGTAATATGACGATTGGTCAGATGTGGGAGATCGAAAGCTACGCAAAAGACAAAAAGGATCCCTCTGGCTTGCCTTATGTAAAAACCATGCAAAAAGACTTGCAACAGTGTACGGTCGGATTGGATTTGAAGCAGCCACAGAAACCTGCTTAACCGACTACTTATTTGATATACAAAAGACTGGCCATTGCCAGTCTTTTTTGTTGGCAATGAATGAGCAAAGTGTAAAACTGATTATTTATTTCTATTAATCTGCCTATAATAAGAACACGATAAATAAAATCTCAAATAAAACCAACATATAATCAAAACCAACAAGGATTTTACAATGGCAAAGCCAACCACAGAAACCATCGACCTACCTGACTTTCCAGTAACAATAGTACGCAAGCTCGCTGGTAACTTCATCCATGATGAAATCAGTCTAAAAGAGATGGTTGCCAATACGGACAAAGGTCTTATTCTCTATTTTTATCCAAAAGACAGCACCCCTGGCTGTACTACTCAAGCGACTGAGTTTACCGCTCATCTCCACGAATTTGATGATTTAGGTTATGACATCATTGGTGTCTCTCGTGATAGCGTCGAGTCTCACGAAAAGTTCATCGACAAGTATGATCTACAAATCCCGCTTATCAGTGACACTGATGAGCAGCTCTGCCAGTATTTTGAAGTTATTAAAGAAAAAAATATGTATGGCAAGATTACTCTAGGTCTAGTGCGCTCTGCATTTGTATTTGATAAAGACAGTCAATTGACTCATGCGCAGCGAAACCTACGTGCCAAAGACTACACCAGTCGCTTACTGACTATATTAGCATCATAAATTAGCACCATAATCTATAAGCTGAGCCATTTAATCAGCAGTTACGCACTATCCATAAACATGATAGTCGCGTAAACATAAAGGTCTTTGCCAATAATAAAACGCGCTGCTACTACAACCCTTCCTACTAGAGAATAATATGAACAAACCGTCTGATACTACTGATAATGCACCACATAACATCACACGCCACGTTTCTGTTGCCGTTATCGGCGCTGGTACCGCAGGTCAAAATGCATTTCGCCAAGCGAGCAAAATAAAGGACGACGTCGTCATTATCAATGAAGGGTTTTGGACAACAACCTGTATCGCAGTCGGTTGTATGCCTAGCAAGCTACTTATTGCGGCGGCTGATCGCGCACATGATGCCAATAACTCTAGCGAGTTTGGTGTTCATGCAACGGCAACGATTGACGGCAAGCAGGTCATGCAGCGCGTGCGTGACGAACGCAGTCATTTTGCCAGCTACATCAAAAAACAAGTAGACAGCTGGCCCGATCACAAAAAAATCGATGGACGTGCTCGTATCAATGAGCATGGATTGATCGAGGTAAATGACGAGATCATCTCAGCTGAACAAATCATTATGGCGACAGGCAGCTCACCGTTTATTCCTGATGGCTGGGCAGACATGCTTGGCGACACTATGCTCACCTCTAATAGTGTTTTTGAGCTGACAGATTTGCCCAAATCTATGGCCGTCATCGGTGCTGGCGCTATCGGTCTAGAGCTTGCGCAAGCATTCACGCGTTTGGGCGTAGAGGTCACGCTCCTAAACCGTGTCAAACAAGTAGCTGGTCTCAAAGATGAGGATATTAATCACAAAGCCATCGACTGCTTGAGTAGTGAGCTCACCATGCATTTGGGAAGCACCATCAACAATGTCGGCACAACATCAGATAGCGGTAACACGAGTGCGTTTATCGAATATGAGGACAGTGCAGGCACATCTCAGCGATGGCAAGGTGAGTATGTGCTGGTCGCTACTGGTCGCCGCAATAATATCAAACAGCTCGGAGTCGAGAACTTAGGTGTTGAGCTTGATGATAAAAACCGTCCAAAAGACTTAAGTAAGAAGACAGGGCAAATTGGCGACTTGGATATCTATATTGTCGGTGATGCCAATGCCAATATTCCGCTGCTACATGTCGCTAGTGACGAAGGCTATAGTGCAGGCAACATGGTCTGCGAAAATACAGAAAACGCATATATCCGTCCACCTGCCCCGCCTTTTTCTATTGTTTTTTGCTCGCCGCAAATCGTCAATATCGGTATGTCATTACCAGAAATCCAAGACGACTCAGAGCTTGAGTTTGTTATCGGTAGCGTGAGCTTTGACAATCAGGGCCGTAGCCGAGTGATGGGGGTCAATTGCGGGTTGCTACATATCTATGGGTGCAAAAAAACCGATAGGATTTTGGGTGCTAGCATGGTTGGTCCTGATGCTGAATATATCGGTCATATATTAGCTACTGCGATTACCAATGATTTGTGTATCAAACAACTGTTAGACACGCCTTTTTATCATCCTACGATACTAGAGGGACTACGTACGGCGCTGCGTGATGTTCAGGATAAAATGAAAATTCCATATCAGTCTCAAGACACTCAGGAAGACAATTTTTAATTGATGACCAAGCAATCCTATGTAGTCATGAGCAGCATCTTTAGATATAAGTCATGCTCAGTAGTAATATATTTGATTGCTTTGACCACTTGAGGTAATTTATTAGTAGATACCTCATATATAAAAATTTGTACAAACACACCCTGCATGGATGAGACAATGCCGATCGCCAGTGTTACCGACTTTTTCAAAGAGATCATTCGTGACCTGCATACTAGCCTCTACCTTGCTCTGGGTGGCTCCATAGATGAAGAATCCCTTAATTGGTCTTCTCAGGCGGTAGAGCTGACAAGTACTGGCATCAAAATCCTAATACTGCTTGCAGTATTGGGGTTTTTTTATTGGTTGGCCAATTATATCCTGAGACAAAGCAGAGCCAAAATTCATCTGAACGAGCGCCGTACCAAAATCGCTCGCTCAACCCTGCGTTATGTGTGGATTGTGGCGAGCCTGATTGCGATCATGAGTCAAATAAACTTTGAACCGGAAACGATCAAAGCCACAGTAAAAGCAAGCACTTGGGCTGGTATTTACTACGTGCTCTGGGCATCATCAGGTCAAATCATTCATAAAGTATTGCAGCATTACGGTCTCAACGCCTCGATAGAGCAGCTGCTCAAAAATATTTTATCAGTGCTCATATTGGTACTCGGGCTTGCCAGCGTGATGGCACAATTTGGCTTTGATATCGTATCATTGGTTGCTGGTTTGGGCATTGTTGGCTTAGCAGTCGGCTTTGCAGCTCAGTCAACCCTTGCCAACTTTATTGCAGGTATTACGATTTTGCTAGAGCAGTCCTTTCAGGTTGGCGACTGGATTCATATCAATGATAATGAAGGGCGCGTGGTGCTCATTGCTCTACGCACAACCCATATCCTGACGCGAGACAATATCACAGTCATTATCCCAAACTCCAACGTTGCCTCCTCTGAGGTAATCAATTTAACCTCCAAAAATTTCATACGTTTTGATATACGTGTGCGTATTGCCTTCGAAGACGACATCGAGATGGCGCGCAAAGAAATTTTGCAAGTGCTCAGCAATACCGATGCGGTGCTCAATCGTCCTGAGACTTCCGCCACAGTCGCCGAAATCGGAGAGTATGGCGTATTTTTTATTGTGCGTTTTTGGGTAAAACCAGCAGCGGTTGCACGTATACCCAAGATAAAAGAAGTATTGCAAGAAGAGATCAAAGTTGCTTTTGATGCTGCTGAAATCTCAACGCCCTACCCGCATATGCGCCTGCTTATGCCAAAAGACGTTGACTACCCTATCGCGACCAAACCTTTTGCCACTACTACCCAAGTGGTGGCAGAAGAGTGACCTCTAGCAACATATAAGTAGACACGTGAAGTCTATAGACACATAACGTTATGTATCTGATTAGATTCTATGGGTTTGATCATATATAGTCAGCGAACTACTAAACCGCTACGGTGTTATCCTCCCTAGAGGTACTATGTGTACAATCTGCGGTCGACTGCCTTGTAGCTGTTTTAGATTTCTTTGACTATAGGCACGTCCTGATTTTGAACTATCCCACCGTGAATTATGGTAAAATTGCGGGTTACACCGTCCCTCTTATTATTTGCTTTTTTGTCAATTTAGCCCACAGGTATCCGTATGACCGAACAAACTGCCCCCGCATCTCCAGCAACCGCTACACCAGAGTTGATGCTTGATCTTATCATTACCTGTGCCGATGGGCTTGAGGCACCGCTGCAGACTGAGCTGACCAGTTTTGGTATTGAAAGCGACATCAAGAGTACGGGACGTCTTGCCGTCACTGGCAACTTGCGTGACTTATACACTATTTGCTTATGGTCGCGTGTCGCCTCACGAGTATTGATGCTCATCAAACGTCGAAACATCAATGCAGAATATGATGTCGCAGAGCAGCTCTATGGTTTGGCAAAATCGGTCAATTGGACAGAGCAGTTTAGCTTAGAGCAGACCTTTGCGATTCGTCTGTCTGTCGATAAACGTGTCGCAGTGAGCCAGCAGTTTGCCATGCTACGTGTCAAAGATGCTATTGCAGACACTTTCAACGAAGTTTACGACAGCCGCCCTAATGTCGATAGCAAAAACCCAGATTTTTCTATTTTTGCGACCATCAATGACAAGCAAGCCGAGTTGTATCTAGATTTGTCAGGCACCAGTTTGCATCGCCGCGGTTATCGTGTGGCCATGACAGAAGCCCCACTAAAAGAAAACCTAGCAGCCGCCCTACTTTATAGTGCTGGCTGGCATAAGAAAAACGAGGCAGGCAACGCGCCTTACTACAATGCCTTGATCGATCCTATGTGCGGCTCTGGGACGTTTCTGATCGAAGCACTACTCATGCACTGCGATTACGCTGTGGGTATCGACAAAGCTGCTAATCAATTTGGCTTTTATGAGTGGCAGCATCATGATGAGACGCTATGGCAGGAGATGATTGATGATGCTCAGACACGCTTTCGTGATGCCTTAGATATTGCTAATGAGCAACCAGATACCTTGCCACTGATGCTAGGGTTTGATGCTGACAATGGCGCAATCATCGCCACCGAAAAAAATCTAATTGCCGCAGGGTTACAAGACTTACTCCCGCTACTCGATATCGAAACCCGTGCCCTTGATCAACTGGGCAGCACGCTAAAACCACTGGTCAATGACGGTCGATTGAATAACCCCTTGATCATCACTAACCCACCTTATGGTGAGCGTTTGGGTGATGAGGAAATGATTAAACCGTTATACCAAGCAATTGGACTTATTGTTCAGGACAGCTTTGCTGGTAGCGGTATCGACCCAATGCTCGGCATCCTGGCGTCTCGCGTTGAGCAAGTAGATATACTCCCTATCAAAGAACCACGTACTCTGCGCTGTCATAATGGTGCGATCACGGTTTACTTCCGCTATGGAACACTGATCTCTGGGCAAACAGGCCACCTTGTCAGTCAGTTTGAGAAACGTGAAATCGAAGTGGAAGAAGGACAGGATTTTATTAATCGTCTACAAAAGAATCTTGGCAAACTTAAAAAGCTTGCCAAGAAAGGCAACGTGAGTAACATTCGCGTATACGATGCTGATTTACCTGATTTCAAAGTAGCTATCGACTTATATGGTGATTACGCCCATGTACAAGAATATGCACCGCCAAAAACTATCCCACCTGAGACGGCCAAAAAGCGCTTCAACTTGGCATTGATGGGTATTCGTGAAGTGTTTGATATTAACCGCGAACAAATCTTTATCAAAACACGGGCACGCCAGTCAGGTAATGATCAGTACAGCAAACAGAACACCACTGAAAAACGTGGCAAGTTTCATGTTGCCCGTGAAGATGGTGCCTATTTCTATGTTAACTTTACCGATTATTTAGATACAGGCTTGTTCATCGATCACCGTAATATGCGCGCACGCATCAAAGACAACAGTCGCGGTAAAGCTGTCCTCAATCTATTTGCTTACACGTGTACCGCTAGTGTCCATGCCGCTCTCGCTGGCGCTAAAAAAGTCACCAGCGTTGATTTGTCACAGAATTACCTAGATTGGGGCAAACAAAACTTTGTATTGAATGGTCTGGACGTTAGTCGAAACAAGTATCAATTCGTCGCGGCTGATATTTTTGAGTGGATCAAAGACAATACTGAGCAATTCGACGTTATCTTTATTGATCCACCGACATTCTCAAACTCTAAAAAATTCCAAGGTACCTTTGATGTGCAACGTGACCATGCCGCACTGATCAATCGTGCGATGAATCGTCTAACTTCCGATGGTGTCTTGTACTTCTCTAATAACTTCACGCGCTTTGAGCTAGATGAGCAGTTGATAGAGCGCTACGATATCGTCGATATTACGCAAAAGACCATTGGTTTTGATTTTAATATCAAAAAGCCAATTCATCAGAGCTTTGAGATTCGTCATCGCCAAAGCCTATAATGTAGCAAATACGAAGGTTCTTTATATGAGTGGAGCAATGAGCAGTAATCACATAACTGTCTGAAACGTAAGTTTTTTGCTCAATGTATATGAAATATAACCATGACCCAATCGGCTTTGATTGGGTCATTTTTTGTTGTTATGATAGAGCGTTACTAGGCGATGGATTTGCGCAGATATAGCGTAACCATCGCCTTTTATTTCATAGTACTTCTAATAACAAGGATAACATTATGGCTTTATCACTCAATAAAGGCGGCAATCTATCACTCACAAAGACGGATCCAAACTTAACCAAGTTACTTATTGGTCTAGGTTGGGATGAGCGCGCCACCTCTGGTGCTGAATTCGATCTTGATGCCAGTGTGTTTTTGCTAAATGGTGCTGGCAAAGTACGCGGCGATCATGACTTTATTTTTTACAATCAGCTCAAATCTGACAATGGCGCGGTCGAGCACACCGGTGACAACCGTACTGGCGAGGGTGATGGCGATGATGAAGTCATCAAAGTCAACTTAACTCAAATTCCTGCTGACGTAGACAAAGTGGTTGTGACTGTGACCATCCATGACGCGGCTGCTCGTAGTCAAAACTTTGGTCAGGTGGCAAATGCCTTTATCCGCGTAGTCAATGAAGAAACGGGCACTGAAGTCGTTCGTTTTGATCTGGCAGAAGACTATTCTGTTGAGACGGCAATGGTATTTGGTGAAGTATATCGCCATAACGGCGAATGGAAATTCCGCGCTGTTGGTCAGGGTTATTCAGGTGGCCTACAAGCGATGTGTCAGCAGTACGGTGTCGACATCTAAAGGCATATCCGTAAAAGGCGTATCTATATTGGCATTTAGACCCTCATCGGTCCTAAGTATCACGTCCAAAACGTAGAGCAATCATCGTTGCAAATAGTCACAATTTTTAATGCTCAAATGACTAGTAATGCTTTACGTTTCGTTTAAAATTATGCATAAAAAGTGGTTAGCAATAACCACTTTTTTGCGGCTTGTGTCTATACTAGACCAGCTTTACGCAACCAGACAGGATGTGTCATGAGACATTTTTATTTAGATTTTATCTTTACCGCAATTGCGTTGGCAATCGCAGCATGGTGGGGATATTCACATGGCGGTATGGGCGGCTTGATAGCCACGCTCTCGATTACCGCTATTTTGGCCGTCATGGAGATTTCGTTGTCTTTTGATAACGCGGTGGTCAACGCCTCAGTCCTCAAAGGCTGGGACGAGTTTTGGAAAAAGATATTTTTGACCGTTGGTATTTTGATCGCAGTTTTCGGTATGCGCTTGGTATTCCCTATTGTCATCGTCGCTGTTACTGCTGACCTTGGTATGATGCAAGTAATCGATTTGGCATTGAACAACCCTCAAGAGTACTCAGCCAGACTGATGGCACATCATGCTGAAATATCAGCATTTGGTGGTATATTCTTATTACTGGTCTTCTTGAACTTTATATTTGATGACAAAGACGTACATTGGTTTAATTGGCTTGAGAGCCGCCTAGCAAAGCTTGGCAAAGTTGATGCTATGAGTGTGTTTGTTGCGCTTATCGTCTTGATGATTGCCGTATCGTGGGCTTCTGCTGAGCAATCAAGTGCTGTCTTAATCGCTGGTGTTTGGGGTATCTTGGTCTATCTTGGTGTGCAGGTCGTATCCGGTATGCTTGAGGGTGACCTTGAGGAAGACTTAGAGAACGAAGAGAATGGCTCAGGTGCAGCTGCAACCAGCGCTATTATGAAAGGCGGTATCATTGGTTTCTTATACTTAGAAGTCCTTGATGCTTCGTTCAGTTTTGATGGTGTGATTGGCGCATTTGCGATTACCAATGACGTTATCGTTATCATGCTGGGTCTTGCGATTGGTGCGATGTTCGTACGTTCTATGACTATCTTCTTAGTGGACAAAGGCACGCTTGATGAGTTTATCTATCTTGAGCATGGTGCACACTACGCTATCGGTGCCTTAGCAATCATCATGTTGTTGTCAGTCAAGTTCCATGTTCCAGAGATTATTACCGGTCTTATTGGTATTGCCTTTATTGGTTGGGCGCTGCTGGCATCACTGCAGCACCGCAAAGCTGAAAGAGCAAGCTTAAACTAAGACAGATTATTAGTATTGTATCTACTGTTACGCATTTAGGCAGGTCATATCATCAGGTATGACCTGCTTTTTTTCGTCACTTTTAGCGCGATATAACCCCATCCTTTATTCATGTATGCGTATACTACGAGTACGTCATTCTGTATGATGAGCGCTTGACTATAGGCACCTCTTTGCATTACTAGGCGCCTCATCCTTCGACAATACGACAAAAATAAAACCTCATGATTGATATACAGAAAATTCTTGATGATATCGCCGCAGAAATGGCAGTTGAAACCGATCGCGGAAAAGTAGCAGACTACATACCTCAGCTGGCACATGTAGATGCAGACCAGTTTGGTATGGCAGTCGCTACCCCCGATGGACAGCTCTATACTGCAGGAGATGCTAGTACACTCTTCTCAATCCAAAGTATCTCTAAGGTATTTACCCTGACTATTGGTCTTGGCAAGCTAGGTGATGGGCTATGGACGCACGTTGGACGCGAACCATCTGGCGACCCCTTTAATTCGATTGTGATGCTCGAACATGAGACTGGTCGACCGCGCAATCCATTTATCAATGCCGGCGCTATCGCGGTGGTGGATGCTATTATGATGGGTCATAAACCCAAAGAGACATTGGGTGAGATTCTTCAATTTGTTCACCTTATTGCAGATGATGAGTCAATTCGTTTTGATCATAAAGTAGCCGCATCTGAGATGGCGCATAAAGACCGAAACGCCTCTTTAGCACACTTTATGAAATCCTTTGGTCGTTTAAAACATGAGGTGGACAATGTATTGGGTACCTATTTTCATCAATGCTCGATTGCCATGAATTGCCAACAGTTAGCCAGTGCCGGTCTATACTTAGTCTCCAATGGGGTTGATAAGCACTCAGGAGTACGTGTGATCAATGAACACCGAGCACGGCGTATCAACTCACTCATGATGATGTGTGGTCATTACGATGGTTCTGGAGAGTTTGCTTACCGTGTAGGCTTGCCTGGTAAAAGCGGGGTTGGTGGCGGTATTTTGACCATAGCACCCGGTAAAGGCTCTATCGCGGTATGGTCACCAGGGCTTGATCATATAGGCAACTCTAAACTTGGATTAAAAGCGCTAGAGCGTTTTGTGCAAGAAACTGGTTGGTCAGTTTTTGCAGAATAAGCACGACATCTATATGTGCTTAGATTAGACATTTACTTTTCATAACAATATCTTATCCACTATTGCTAAGATGATTAAAAAGTATCAAGTTTGCAGGGTTATTATGTCCCTTGGTAAGCATATAGTAAGCGCACAAAATACGCCTTGCTTAGTGAGCGAACGCTTAGTATAGTAAAACGTAATGATATACAGCATATAGCGTACAGCTCAGTTTTTTGCTGTTCTGGCTGATATATCAGTCACTGCACAACTTTTAATTTATTTTTTATAACCAATCCACTTAACTATTAATCCAAAGGATATTTGTATGGCTATTAGCTTAACAAAAGGCGGCAACGTAAACTTATCAAAAGAAGCGCCAGGTTTAACTAACATTACAGTCGGTCTAGGCTGGGATCCACGCGCAACTGACGGTCAAGAGTTTGACTTAGATGCCATTGGCTTTTTGATCAATGAAGCAGGAAAAGTCCGTAATGACCAAGATTTTATCTTTTTTAACAACCTAAAATCAGATAACGGCGCTGTCGAGCATACTGGTGACAACCGCACTGGTGAAGGCGATGGCGATGACGAAAAAATCAAAATCAATCTTGCTAACATCCCATCTGATGTAAACAAAGTAGCCATCTGTGCCATCATTTATGAAGGTCAGGCACGTAACCAAAACTTTGGTCAAGTTGGCGATGCTTATATCCGTGTCGTAAACGATAATGGCGAATCTGAAATCGCTCGTTACGACCTATCAGAAGACGGTAGTACTGAAACGGCTATGATCTTCGGCGAGTTATATCGTCATAACGGTGACTGGAAATTCCGTGCTGTTGGTCAAGGCTTCAGTGGTGGTCTTGGACCATTAGCAGCCTCTTATGGCGTCAACGTATAATATCAAAATAACGTAAACGTCTGACCAGCCAATTATCGCAATCAGGTGATTGCGATAATTATGAGCCATCAAGTGTGCCCTTTTAACGCATTTGATGGCTTTAAATTTAATTGGCTGACTAAAAAGCTATTTAAAAAAGATATTAGAATAAGGATTTGCCACCCATGTCCGCAACATTCAGTTTGATCGGTACTATTGAGCCTTTTTTACACTGTAATCTCAAAAAAGGCGATTCGATATATTGTGAAGCCAATGCAATGGTAATGATGGAGTCTAACCTTGAGTTAAAAGGTAAGCTCCAAGGTGGACTTATGCAGTCACTCATGCGCCGTTTCGCCAATGACGAATCATTGTTTCAGCAGCAGATTGAAGCAGTCAATGGTGAAGGCGATTGTCTGCTCGCACCTACGCTAGATGGCGATATGCAAATCATCGAGGTCGGCAAACAGCAATATACACTCAGCGATGGTGCGTTTGTTGCCGCGCAGACAGGGGTCGATATTAGAGCCAATATTCAGCGTAATCTGGGCGGTGCCGTATTTGGGGATACTGGTGGCTTCATGGTCATGCAGACCCAAGGTCAAGGACAGGTAGTGGTATCTGGCTTTGGCTCACTATTTGAGATTGAGGTGACGCCAGACAAAGATGTCATCATTGATAACGGTCATGTCGTTTGCTGGGACTCGAACCTTGAGTATAAACTATCAGTTTCGACCAGTAAGAAAAAAGGCATTATGAGCAATATCATCAACTCTGTAACCAGTGGCGAAGGTATGGTTCTGAACTTTTCAGGAACGGGCAAAGTGATTATTTGCTCGCGCAATCGCGATAGCTATCAAGGTTGGTTACAGAGCGTACTAGGCAGTAGCTCAGGTGGACGCGGCGGCGGTGGCGGATTTTTAGATAATATTTTATAGCATTTTTTAATCACGTTTTTATTCGCAGTTTTTACTCACAATTATTATAAGGATACTCACATGGCAGTTAGTCTACAAAAAGGGCAGAAAATCTCCCTAAGCAAAGAAGCTGGCGGCGATCTGACTCAGGTTAAATTGGGTCTAGGCTGGGATGTCGCTCAAGGTCCACAAGATAAAAAAGGTGGCTTTTTAGGCAAACTATTCGGCGGCGGTAGTGGCGGCGACTCTATCGACTTAGATGCTTCATGCATTATGTTCGATGCCAATAAACAAGCAGTTGACGCTATTTGGTTCAGTCAGCTGAAGTCAAAAGATGGCAGTATCGTCCATACAGGCGATAACCGTACTGGTGATGGCGATGGTGATGATGAAGTTATCAACGTCGATCTCTCAAGAGTCCCTGCCAATGTGGTCTCTCTAGTATTCACGGTCAATAGCTTTACCGGTCAAACTTTTGAGACCGTAGAAAATGCGTTTTGCCGTATCGTTAACGCTAACAATAATAGCGAAGTAGCACGTTATAATCTGTCAGCACAAGGTGGACATACCGCGATGGTAATGGCAAAAGTTTATCGTCATAACAACGAATGGAAAATGCATGCGATTGGTGAAACTGCCTCTGGTCGTACCTTCCATGACTTGATGCCTGCTATCACACCACATGCATAATTGACTTGATATTTTGATTGGATAATAATTTATCTGATTTATTGACTCATTTTATAATAAGAAAGCCCGTCTATTCACAGACGGGCTTTCTTATTTGCCCAGTCGCTTTTGTAGTAGTGGGGGTTTTTTCGAGTAGTATGGTTCAAGCCATTACTTACGTCCACGCTTCCAACTAAAACCCCAGTTGAAGGCTTTGTCCATTTCTTGATGGCCTTTAAAGTATTGATTGATGCGCTCTACATTGATACTGCCTTGCTGATTGACCAAACGCGCAATTGCACACATCGGCAAGTTACCAGCCCCTTCTGTTAGACGGGTCTCAATCGGTGACTGGTCCGGTACATGAATGGTCACAACACCATCGGTTTTTTCCCAGTTTGGCGCGCCTTCATAAATAAAGGCGAAAATAAACACCTCCTCAATCTGTGACCACTGCTGACCATTGATATCGAGCCACTCACCGCCACTCACCTGTCCCGTTCTATCATCGGCTCGCAAGCACACATACGGCGCTGTTTGCAGACTACCAAAACGGTCACCCAACGCTTGAATCAAAGTTTTTTCGCCGTTCTTTAGATGAATCATCGCGCCAACATCAAGATCAATACCGCTCGCTTGATGCTGTTTAAATAGATCTCCTAGGATGCCTTTTTTGGGAGCTGACTTGTTACTCTCTGGACGTTGGTTCCAGTCCAAGTTCACTGAAATCTTACCAAAGTCATCGCGTTTTTTAAGATTGATGCTCGATTGGTTTTTGGTTAACGTAATTTTGCTTAGATTAATCGACGGACTGGTAGGAATCGGTGGCGGAGTACTCGCTTGAGAGGTGTTGCCTGCTTTTTGCGTATTGATAGGTCGCTGCGTATTGATCGGTTGCGACTGATTTTGTACAGGGTTTTGCTGCTGCGCTGGTGCCTCATCTGCGATTTCGACTCCGAAATGTTCAGACAACGGTTTTAACCCACCTTCAAATCCTTGAGCAATAAAACGAAACTTCCAACTACCCTGACGACGGTAGCACTCCGCCAAAATAATGGCTTTTTCGTTACGCCCAGCAGCACTCAATTGGCAACTCATGAGTACCTGACTGCCTTGTAGGACTTGAATATCCACGTCGCCAACTTGGGCCAATGCCTGCGCACTAGAAAATGCCAAAGCGATTTTTTCGATACTCGTAGGTTGTGCAGGTAAGTTGATATCAAAAAACCCATCACTATCGTGACCACGAAAGCTAACGCTGCCATCATCGCTACGGGTCTGTCCATAAAATATCATATCGCCATCGCCGCGTACTTTGCCATCTGTGGTTAGGCGATACGCCGCGCAGTCGATAGCGCTTTGGCTCAAGATACGAATACTGATATTGTCAGTTGGTAGCGGTGCATTGGCACCTGCCACTAATGTTTGAGGTTGCACTTGACTCATTATCTGTCCTTTGGATTATTTATTATTTCGCTGTCGTTTTGATTACTATGTCCATCATCGTCATATAGTAGCATGGATATTATGAGAGTTTTGAACCGAGCAATCATACTTTGAGTCATAAAAACACTCTGAAAAACCCATGTGACTATTTCACGAGAGGCATTTATAAGAAGCGCCATTTGTATATAATACATGCTGCTAGATGATATCGTCTTGCCCTTATTGCTACCAGTTTTGCGGTAGCAATGCTGATTGATCCTGTTCCCTACACACAATGATAACGCTGAGAAAACTATGAATAACCTTGCTAACGATAGCGTCCACTCCACACCAGTAGCTGCTTGGTTAGCTGAAGGTCAGTCCAGCCAGCGCGATATGTTAGAGAGCCTGCAGACTCTAAAAAACCAGTTAAACGACTCTTTTAATATTATCGCCTCACACCGTCACAACCGTCCTGAGATTTTTGAATTTGCTGATAGGGTCTATCGCGAACCATATCCAGCAAAAGTAGGCATAGTTGATGAGATAAAAGAAATGACCGAGTCAGCTACGCCGCGCTGGCAATTCGTCTTAGAGCACGCCAAAGCAAACAATGTCCAAGTATTGTTGACTGGGCGTAATGGCGTCGATTACGAAGCACACCGCGAGATATTTGATGCGGCGGGTATTCGTTTGCTAACAGGAGCAACGAGCGTTGCAGCATTGGAGTCAATCGAAGATAAGTTTGCCTTTATGCAGCAGTGTCATGAGCACAGTATTCCTGTCGCTGATGCTTGGCGCTTTGACAATACCGCTGAGCTTGAGGCTTTACTCGCTGAGCACGGTCATCAGCCCCTATGCGTCAAACCTGTCGTCGGTATTTTTGCCCAAGGATTTTGGCGCTTGGATACAGGCAAGTCTGAAGACAGTGCTTACGATAGCTTTGAGCATTTATACTTTACTGAAGAGAAAAAAATAAATACCGCGCAGTTTATCAATGCTTACAACAATAGCGTAATGGTACATAAGCGCCCTATCCCTATGCTGCTTATGCCTTATCTATCAGGGCAAGAGTACTCAATCGATGTGGTCTGCGAATATGGTGAAGTACTAGCGGCCGTTACTCGCTATAAGACAGGCAAGATCCAGCATATTGGCTATGATCGATCAGTCATGGACGTGGTTATTCCATTGATTAAAGCCTTTGGCTGTGACGGTATCGTGAGTGTACAAACCAAAGCTGATGATAACGGACAGCACTGCGTCCTTGAGATTAATAGCCGCCCATCTGGTGGTATTGGTTACACCACGCATAGCGGGATCGATTTGACGCAGGTCGGTTTTGGCTATTGGCTCGGCCTGACCGAGAAACCAAAGTTGGCTGATATCACGCAGAAAATAGAGCCGTGTCAAGTACGCTCTATCATGGTGAGTGTCAAAATTGACGACACTACTGAGTAACTGAAGATGCTGCTGAGTGCCTGATTGCATACTTAAAAATACGACGTGTCAATAACCACATTAGCAGGCTCAAAAAGTAGCCACAAAAAAAGGGTTTTAGATGATTATCTAAAACCCTTTATGCTGTATTTTTGATATATCAATAGCAAAACAGCAACTTAAAACTAGTCACCAAATACCAGTGTTGCTTTTTTAGGTGCATTCTTAGATGCAATAAACCACAACAAGCCCAATACGATAGCCGAACCGATAAAAATCATAATCGATGAAGATATAGCACTGTCATGTGTATAACCCATATCCATCATATTACCAGTCATATTCATCTCCATCGCTGCCATACCAACGTAATGCATACCGCAAACGGCGATGCCCATAATAAACGCACTACCAAAACGCTGTAGCGTACCGCGTAGATTGAAGGCCAACCATAATGCCGCAATAGCAGCCACGATAGCAATCACAATAGATGTAATCAGAAGCGGTATGTTGTATGACATAGTCGCATCCATTTGCATCGAAGCCATACCAGTATAGTGCATGGCTGCAACACCCAGACCTGTCAAAACACCACCGCCGATCAATCTACCGGTGCTAGAGTCGCCGCGTCCTACAATGATAATTCCCACAGCCACAAAGCCAACAGCCAGCAACATCGAGACAATCGTCAGACCTAAATCATACGTAACTGGCATCTTCATATCGACTGCCATCATACCGATATAATGCATCGACCAAATAGCACCACCAATCGCAATCGAAGATAGCGCAACCCAAAAATAAAGGTCTGAACCTGGTTTTGCAGAGGGTACTCGAATGGCAAGATTTAAACCAACATAAGAGCCAAATACTGCAATGGCATAAGAGACCAGTACCAAAAGTAAGTTATATTCAACTTCAATCATTTTTTTGCCTTTTGTGTTTAATAAAAACTGAGCCATATAACACTGATTTGGATCAACTGCAGGACATCATACGCTCGCTATTGGTTTACATAGACAGTGAGTTATCTATGCGTCGTGCTGACCTACCCGATGGTAAATTCGCAAATATTGGTACTACTGGCGCCGCAATTAGTCTCTTTGACTTGCACCCTATCTACAGCAGGGTTACTTGCCAAAAACCCTTCTATGTACCCCACAACAAAGTGGCACCCTGAATGGTTGTGGTTTGCCGACTTGCAAAATGGACATTTGATTAAATAAATGACATTGTCTTTTGCTTTAATTTTGGATAACCCCTTCAGTGCTGGCACAAGCTCACGACTGATTGTCTTGGGCATTTTTAATGGGCTGCCCAGTGAATAATCTCGCTGATAAATACCGCCACCCACCTTGCGTCCCAACTCTTGCAACGCTGTTACACGGCGATCAAAAGGTAGGCTTGCCTCATACTCACTAACAATGTCTGCTATCTTAGGATAATAGGCACCAATGGCGGATAGAACACTTTTTTCGTCTAAAACCTTTTGTGCAGGCGCGGTTGATGAGCTACTCTCGTCATCTATTTCTAAATTAAAAAGCGTGCACCCTTCAATCGAAGAAAGATCATCGATTAGTTCTTCTTGTGTCTTGGAGCCCATACTTCTCGCAATGACGTGGATGATATTGCCACCATTTCCTGATGATTCTTGTCTTTGGGAGACAAGTTGATAACCCGCTTTGATAAGTGGCGAGATGACATTAACCAAACGGACACGTTCAGAAGACGTCTCTAATGCACAAGAAAATTTCAAAGGTCACTCCTTTTCTAAAATACGACTAAGCTGCTATACCGAACCATTTATATATCAGGCAGCATGTCTGATGGAAGCATCGAGCTTCTATACCATTGACTGTTGTGCAATATAGAGATTATGGAAAGGCGATATGTAAAATTCTTTTTTAACCATGCTATTCAGCATAGAATGACTAAACCGTCTTATTTTTAATAACTGATAAACGTGTAGGCATAGTTATCAAACATGGTATTACTTGCAGCTGGGCAACTTTTAGCTTTTCGTATATTTAAAGATAAAAAGTGAGCTTTAAGATAAGATTGGAACGGCTGGTCTTGAGTACTTCAAGTACGTGGTTAATTAGTACTTAGTAAGTGGTTACTTTATAGCTTCTTCATTTACTTCGTTAACAGTAATCTGCAATAAAGTTACTAAACAGTAATGAATTTTAATCGCATTATCATGATATTTATCTAGTCAAGCAAGACTTATTGATAGATTGTCCGATGGATGGTGACTATATCCGATAGATGGCTATCTATTATATAAACAAACATTAGTCTGCTTAATACAACGTTTTAGCATTATCATTGTGCTGTCTTCTATATATACTCTGATCTCTGTCATTTGTGCTTACCACAGATCACCGTTGCTAGTAGATAAACATGCTGCTTATTCTAAAATATAGCGATACTTTTAATTTTCTATTTGTATCATGATGTATGAGCACTACTTTTTATGTCACTAGTACAACTACATTCAACACTATAATGACCATGTAGACAAATAAAACATTCATTAGGACTATATGATGACAGCACAGACCGCGCTCGTGTTAGGCGCCAACACCTTTATCACAAACGCGCAGTGCTCGATTACCTTCTCTACCGCCACTCCGCTTAAATTTGGACAGCAGCTTGGGCTACTATGGCTGCCTCTAGATGCGAATCACAAAGCGGTTTGTAGCCCAGCCTATCTGCATGAACCGAAAGATTGGGCGACAATAAATAATTCAAAAGACCCAAATATATGGCAGCTTGACTTACCTACATTATTTGATAAAAAAGGCGTTTATTTTTTACAGCTGATTGCTTATGTTTATCATGATCCCAATCTCAACCTACCTGCAGTTGAGCTAACGGATGTTTGCTTGACGATCGATGATGGTGCCTTTCGCTATGACTTTACGGCGCGCGAACGTCACGTGAAAGCCGCTATCATATTAGAGATATATCAGCGTAATGGACAATTCAAATGTCGGGCGCTTGGTGAATCATCGACCCAAGGATTGGCAAGTCTTGAGCGGCGCGCACAGGTCAGTCTCGATATGCGACCACCTGATACACATGCGCGCATCATAGAGGCCCAGCAACAGCAAGCGCGTCCTAATAACGAAGTGCGTACGCCTCGTCAAGTGCAGTCAGGTGAGACGTGGACAGGCACAGCATTTGCCATTGATCCGTATCACCTGCTTACCTGTTATCATGTAATCGAGTCAGCCCAAATGATTGGTATACGCCAGCAGGGCCAGCCCGACCGCGAGGCACAAGTGGTACTCAGCGATATCGGTAGCGACTCCGCTATTATCAGAGTTAGCGACCCATTGCCTCACTATATTCCATTGGCGCAGCAGTGTAGTGATATATTGGGTGAAACCATTACAACGCTGGGATTCCCACTATCGGGACTGAGCAGTCAACTACAAGTGACGCAAGGCTGTATTTCAGGGCTAACGGGTTTGAATGATGATATCCGTTATCTTCAGTTTACCGCGCCCATTCAACCCGGCTCTAGTGGTAGTCCATTATTACTACCAACTGGCGAGGTCGTTGGTATGGTAACTGCCAGTCTGGTCCATGAACACGCACAAAACATGAACTATGCGGTAAAATTTCAGTTATTATCTGCGCTGCTTGCAAGCGCTGGTATCAGCTTGGAGAATAGGACTGATAGATCAAGCGATATGACTTTAACCACACCGCAACTCAGCAAGCAAAGCCGTAGCGCGTTATGGCTGGTTGGCTGTCAGGGTTAATGGTCTACTACAATGATAAACTCAAAAGAAAAACGGTATTAAGAAAGGACTGTTATATCAATGAAACTCAAAAGCATAGCCGTTCTTATCGATGCCGATAATGCTTCAGCTAATAACATTAATTATATTTTACATAAGATAGAGGGCATTGGTCACATTGCTTGTAAAAAAATCTATGGTGACTGGGGCAACGTACATATTCAAGGTTGGCAAGAAGCACTGCTAAAGCATGCTATCGACCCAATACAACATTTCGCCTATGCTAAAGGTAAAAATACGACTGATATTGGTCTGGTTATTGAAGCTATGGACTTACTACATAGTAGACACTACGACGGTTTCTGCTTAGTATCTAGCGATAGTGATTTCACCGCTTTGGCGCTACGCATAAGAAAAAACGGTATTAAAGTCTTTGGTTTTGGCAAACAACAGACCGTCAAAGCGTTCACACAAGCCTGTGATAACTTTTACTACGTGGAAGATTTAGTAACTTTACCAAAAACACTACCCATCAGCGAAAACAAAGACGCGCCCAGCCTTGATATTAAGACTAAACCATTGCTTCCTATCACCGAATCCAAGACATCACCCGAAAAATGGACAACCAAAGCACTTCAGAAGCAGACACATCTTATTAGCGTTTTAAACAAGCTGATAAAAGAAGACCCAAATTCTGCCAAAGGCTGGTCAAATTTATCTTATCTTGCTAGCCAGATTAAACAACACCATACAAATATCAAGTTAGATAGATACGGCTATGCAAAGTTTTCAGAATTAATTATAGCAATGGCGTTATATGATATACGCACTGTGAACAAAGTTATTTCTATTAAACTAAAAAACTATGCATTGCCAACTTCAAGTGTAGCGCCAAACGACAATGCCACATCAGTATGGGATGAGAGACGCTTAAAATGTGATACCAAATTATTGAATAGTCTACGCGCCTCCATCATTGATCACCCAAATGCAGATAGCGAACGCTGGGTAAATTTTGGAATAGTTGGTAATGCTATGAAAACGCATTACTCAACCCTAGATCCTAAAAGTTATGGCTATACCAGACTCTCTGACATGATTAAAAATATCAGAATATTTGAAACCAAAACGGTAAACTCTACGCTCTATGTACGTCATAAAGCCAAATGAACATAAGCAATAAATGAGATCTGATAATACATAGGACAACAAGAAACAATGAATGATACAAATCAAAATATACCATCTAACAAAACCTATAAACGCAGCATCACCCTACCTCGCGGCACGCTGGATCTGACCTATCAGACGAATGCAACCACTAATCGTGATTTGACACACAGCGACCACTATCAACTAGAAGACCTGCTTGGTTTTGCTCAGCGTATTAACCCAAAACGGGCGTTTTTGTTTGTCTCAAAAGTATTGGGTCGTCATATTCCCGTGTCACCCAGCACCATGCGAAATGCGTTTACTGATTTGACCAATTTAGTTCCTAATGATTTGCCCGAGCCAATTTTAGTCATCGGTATGGCAGAGACTGCGGTCGGTCTATCGGCAGGCGTGCATCAAGCGCTACAAGTACGCTATCCGCAGGCATTGCTACTGAACTCTACTCGTCATGCTCAGCATGATGAAAGCATTGAACTGGGTGAACAAAGCGTTACTAATGGTGCTAATTCGTTATTCACGACTTTTTGTGAAGATCACAGTCATGCCAGCCAGCATTTGATTTATCAAAGTACAGATAGCATCACACAAGCACAGCTGCTCGCTAGCAAAACGCTAATCATGGTCGATGACGAAGCGTCAACAGGCAATACCTGTGTTAATGTCGTCACGGCTTTACGTGATGCAGGGCTGACACAATTAGAGCAAGTGCATCTAACGACCTTGGTGGATTGGTCATTGGATCAAGAAAATACAAACCAGCAGACAGATGACGCTCAGCCTGGGTGTATGGCGGATCGTTTGATTGGCATTGAGTTTCATCGTCATCACTTACTGTCTGGTGCATGGCAATGGACAGACGCGCCCAACCCAGAGCCTATCACTATGCCATCGGTTGATACTACCGCAGCAGGTAGTCAGGCGCTTGGGTTTACGGGCAACTGGGGACGCTTTCCTACATTGAATAGCACAGATGGGTTTGATAGCTACCTGCTGCGCTTTCAAACAGCATTTGCAGGATTTCATAATCAAGACAGCTTTGATATCGCTCAATTACCAAAAAAAATATTGGTATTGGGCAGTAACGAGTTTGTGTGGTTGCCGTTTTTATTAGCCGAATGGCTTGAGACAATGTCTCAAAATTCCAAATCTGACACAGATGCTATCGTGAAATTTAGTGCGTTGACTCGCTCACCGATTGCGCTTGGCGGTGCCATCACTACCATGCTGAGCTTTCATGATAATTACGGATTGGGTATGACCAACTTTGCTTATAATGTCGATCCCAATGAGTGGGACTTGATTGTGTTGTGTGTAGAAACGGCTGCTGATAGCGTCGATGCGATGTGGCGCAGTTTGGATAATGTTTTGGTGGTCAGTCCGACGACTTAAACCATTCTTTCACCTTCATACTTCCTGTTTATGGACGACGTCATGACTATCCCATTTTTTAAAGCCAATCTCGATGTTATCAAACCATATGCCTTGATGGATTTGGACGATACACTTTTTCAAACCCAACGTAAAATCGACGCATGGGACTTGCCTACTGCTGAAGCTGAAAACTTAGTATGTGCGACGGTCAATAAGCAAAACGAGCCACTCAGCTTTATGAGTCAGCGCCAAGCGAGCTTTTTTAACTGGTTACTGGCTAGTACCGACCTAATAGTCGTTACGGCGCGTGATCGTAGTGAAATTAAGCGTGTTAAATTACCGTTTGACAGTTGGCAAGTATTGACTCATGGTGCCATTATTTTGATGGCTGATGGGCAGCTACTAAGCAAATGGCAGCAACATATGTATGACAAGCTTGCACCATTGCAAGATAAGTTAAACCAACTGAGCGAGCTGTTTGCTAGTCATAGCAAAAGCGAGCAAAGCCAGTTGGTATTTACGCCGCATATTGATTGCTTTAACAATGGCTCTGTCGAGGAAGAATTAACCATTTATTTAGCGATTAAACACGCGCAAAAAGACCATCAAGCATTGGTCGACTTAGCCAAACAATTACCAGCATTGATACGTGATTTTGAGCAAGATTTTTATGTACACGTCAATGCCAATAATCTAGCGATATTGCCTCATGCGGTACATAAGCATCATGCCGTACAGTTTTTGTTAGACAATCATTTAGATCATCAGCGTCCTAGTTTTGGCTTTGGTGATAGCTTAGCAGATTTACCTTTTCTGCAACTGCTTGACTGGTACGGTATGCCAAGCCGCGGTCAAATACATGATCACTATCAGTCTTAGCTATCAGTTTAAACAACTAGTCCAAAAAACAGAGACATAACCTCATTATTATCACGAGTGCCATTATTCATATTATGACTTTACCTAATATACAGACCCATAGAGCCAATCTAAACAATTACGGCTCAGGCAGCTATCTTGCAAGCGATGTGACGGTCCTACTCAATATCGTCGATAAAGATGCTGTTGCCGATGTGCCGGTCAGTCAAAAAGAGGCACTCATTCAAAGTGGGCAACGTCACTACTCTGACATGTTGACCTTAGAGCAAGCGCCTACCGCGATGCATGAGCAGCTATACCGTCAAGCGCTAACGCAAGGTGGTGAGAGAGCCGCAACTGATATCGCACACTTAGCGCATACCCTACGTGATGTCTTTGGTCATGATGTCAGTGATGAGCATCCGCTGATCTTGGTGAGCTTGGTACGGGCAGGTCTACCGATTGGCGTACTATTGCAGCGTGCGCTGTCTGATACAGAGAGTAGCTACTATCTACCAAGCAAGCATTATGGTATCAGTATCATTCGTGATCGCGGGCTTGATCCTGCAGCGCTGCAAATGCTGCTGGACGCGTACCCAAACAGTCCGATTGTATTCGTCGATGGCTGGACAGGTAAAGGCGCGATTTATCAGGAGCTTGCGCGCAGCTTAGATGTATTTAGCGATACGTCTCATGCCAGATTTGCCAATATTTTTCACCAAGGCGCGAATGTCATTCCACTATTGACTCTTGCTGATCCAGCTGGCGTTGCTTGGCTCGCGGCTAGCGCGGAAGACTGGTTAATTCCATCAGGTTTATTAAATAGCACCGTATCAGGGCTGATTTCGCGCAGCTTATATACCGAGCCGCAATCAGGTCTTCATCGCAGTGTTTTTTATGAGGATTTGATAGAGGCAGATCATAGTTTGGCATTTATCGATCATGTCGATGCAACGAGACGCTCACTGACCGCGCCACCAGAGTGTTTGCCAACCTATCAGCAGCCACGCTACCAGACAGCTGCATTGATAGATACGCTCGCAGCAGACTATGGCATCACTAATCGCAACCGTATTAAGCCAACTATCGCCGAGGCGACGCGCGCTATCTTGCGCCGTGATCCGGAGCGTATATTGCTCGCGACCGCGGCGCATCCTGATACCGTACTACTGCGTCATTTATGTGAGCAACGAGGCATCACTATTGACGTATTAGGTGATAAAATACTGCCTTATCAAGCCATCACTCTGATCAAGCAACGCACGACAGACAATTAATACCTGTAGCACAAATTCATCTCGCATGATTGAACGCTTGCCCCTTATTCCTCTATTTATGATGCCAACTATGTCAGATACCAAACACAATGAGTCAGAGCTTTACCACGATACCCAGTCTTATGCACATCTGATTACTGAGCGTCATGCGATGATCAGACCGCATACGCATCATCCCTATCAGCTGGGTGCTAGCCTATACATGCCTGCTACTCGGCAAGATATTTGGCAAGTCATCAAGCGCGACAAGCTACCTACGATCAACAGTATTATTATTTGTCTAGAGGATGCTGTCAGTCATGAGGACGTTGAGCTGGCACTTGAGCGCTTGCGTATATTGCTGGATACTTGGGCTGAACATGTCAACAGCATCAATGCGCCCTCTAGAGCCGCTGCTATTCACGCACAGCATCCCACGCGACCATTGGTATTTATACGCCCGCGTAGTCCATCGATGTTACAACAACTGGCGGACTATGCTCATATCGACCTGATCGACGGTTTTGTTATGCCAAAAGTCGATATGTATAGCCTATCCAATTGGCGGATGGCTTGTCAGAACCTCAGTATCGACCACCTACTCATGCCAACACTCGAAACTGCCGCACTGTTTAGTCCGCATCATAACCAAGAGCTGGCCATTGCTTTTAAGGAGGCCTTTAGTCAGCCTGTATTTGCGCTCCGTATTGGTGGTAATGATCTATTTGCAGCGCTGCGTCTACGTCGACCAAAAAACAGCATTATCTATGATACGCCTATCGGCACCCTTGCCTATCAGCTGCTTGGCTGTTTTGTGCCACATGGGTTTTATCTGAGCGCGCCTGTATTTGAATATCTAGATCAGCCAACACTGTTCATGCAAGAGCTAAACCATGATGTCAGCTTAGGTCTAGTGGGCAAAACGGTCATTCATCCGAGCCAAATCGCCTTAGTACAACAAGCTTACTGCGTGCCACTCAGCACATTAGATGAAGCACAAGCGATTCTACATAGTGAGGCCAAGGCCGTATTTAAGTACAATAATACCATGCTAGAGCCTGCCACCCATCGGGCATGGGCTACCGAAGTTGTCAACCGTGCAGAAGCTTTTGGTACCATTGATGATGGACATACGCCATATAGCTCACGGCGCTAGTCCTCCACTGCTTATTATATCTACAGTAAAAAAAGCCGATATCACAACAGCGATATCGGCTTTTTTATATAGATATTTGCTTAGGGGTTTTCTATAGATATGAGGCTTCAAAGCTCTCGAACAATATCTACATTAAGCACAGCTTTCCAAGAACTTATTAAGCACTCGATTGACCTGATCAGGCTCCTCTACTGTTGAGGTATGGCCTGCCCCTTTGATAACCGCAAGCTTAGATCCAGCAATGGCAAAATGCATTCGTTCAGACTTATCATAAGGCGTTGCTGCGTCTTCATCCCCAACGATGATGAGTGTCGGTGTCGTAATCTCACCCAGTTGCTCATAAGTGCCTGTCCGCTCGATGACGCCCATGGTCGCCTTAACCACACCGCCTTTACGATTACCCTGCAACATAGTGAGCCAGTGCTTACGGTCGGACTTGCGTAGCTTGTCCGTCAAAAACGTACTGCCAAACATAATCGGCATGACTTTGCTACTCACACGCTTTATACCGAGCCAACGAATGGCTTTGACCAGTTTACGATACTGCGGTATGTTTTTTGGATCTTCGGCGTCAGATGATGTCTCTAGTAAGCTGAGCGATAGCAGTAGTTCAGGACGCTTTATGGCGATACGCTGAGCCACAAACCCGCCCATGGACAGACCAACAAAATGACAGCGATCAATACCAAGCGCGTCGATTAGCCCAAGCGTATCTTCGGTCAGTGTCTCCATATCATAGCCAGATTTGGTAATCTGTGACTGACCCTGTCCGCGGAAATCAAAAGCAATGCAGCGATAATCTGATTTAAAATACGCCACTTGTTTTTCGTACATCTGCGAGCTCCACAGCAGACCATGAGCAAACACAATGACAGGCTTTTGCGTATCGTTAGGCGCGCTGTCTTCGTAATAGATATCAGCATTATTGATATTGATAGTTGGCATAATCACATCCTTGTTTGATTCATTGAAAATTTATATGTCACATGACATTCTTCTATGCTCAGCTTAGAATATTAGCATAGTCTATAAATGCATTCGGCAATGACCTCCTTGCTAGACAATCACGTCCTTGGATAATCCTTATCAATTTATACGACAAAACAGCACTCTTGACCAGTGTATAGATGTGTCTTGAGCGCTCATAAAATGCCCTTTTATAATCCGAGCAAGCTGCTATAGTAATTGGTATTGAATCATTTTTACCTTTATCTTATAGCATTCTCACTGATACAAAATATTAAAACCGTCATTTAAATAAGGAAATCTCAGATGTCAGAGCCTTTAGTCGATTATCAAGTTGAAAAACACATTGCGACCATTACCTTTAACGATCCAAAAAGCCTAAATGCTTTTGGTACCCCCCTAAAAAACCAAGTCTTGGTAGCACTAGACAAGGCTGAAGCAGACGATCAGGTACGAGTGATTATCTTGCAAGGCGCTGGCGGTAATTTCTCAAGTGGCGGCGATATCAAAGAGATGCTATCTGAAGGACTGGACAAAGAGGTTGTCTCTACCAAACTAAGAGGTATGGTAGAGGGCGCAGGAGAGGTCAGCTTGAAGCTACGCCAGGTGCATAAACCCATCATTGCCAAACTAGAAGGGGCTGTAGCTGGTGCTGGTATGAACTTGGCACTTACTTGTGACTTCCGAATTGCCGCAGACAACGCAAAATTTGTACAAGCCTTTGTCAATATTGGCCTAGTGCCAGATGCAGGTGGTATTTATTTACTGAATCAATTGGTCGGTGCCGCAAAAGCAACTGAACTTGTGATGCTAGGTGATAAGTTAAAAGCAGAAGATATGGCGCGCTTAAATTTAGTAAATAACGTGGTGAGTGCTGATGAGCTAGATGCTACCGTACAAGCATTGGCGCTACGATTGAGCCAACTACCAGGTAAAGCATTGGCTGCTATGAAGGAGAGCTTCAACGTACACGCCTTTGCTGGTTTGAGCGCAGCGCTAGATACGGAAGTAGAGCAACAGACAGTAATGGCAAAAACCGATGACTTTATAGAAGGGGTTAGCGCATTTATAGCAAAACGTAAACCTGTTTATCAAGGTAAGTAACAGAGTCAATGGCTAGGCAAGCTAAACGCCAAGTTAAATAACGAGACTGTAAGCACTTTAATCTGACAACTGAGTTTGTTTTGCTTAGATGGACTATAAGGATACTATCAAAAAAGGGCTGCCACTATGGCAGCCCTTTTCTATTCAGCGCCCTTTATCAAGAGGCCGTCGCGGGGTCATAATGATAAGGCAAGGTAAATATTTTATCGAAAATAAAGGTAAATACAAAGTTATATATTAAGAAGAAAACCATCAAAGCTGCCTCCATCATAAATGCTTCGATCAAGCCGACATCGTACCAGATGATGTATATTGGTAAGCAAATCAATACCAGACCGATTTCAAAAATCAGCGCATGCGCACTGCGAATCAGCAACGTACGCTCGGCTATACGCCTGCGCTGCTCCCAAGTCTCAAAAGCGGTGTTGTATAAAAAGTTCCAAATAATCGCAGCGAGCGATATCATCATAGCAGCGGGCAGCGATTCTGATGCATCACTATTGCTAAGCTTCATGAGTACAAAGGTAGAGGATATGATTGCCAGAATCTCAAACACAATCACATAGACAATACGGCGTTTAACTGGGGATAAGGTAATCAACCAAGACTCCAAAGCACCTGTATTTAAACAGCAAAGTGCATATCAAAGTATCGGTCCGTCCCGAGATAGAAAAGATAAAGGAAGTGCAGAGCCACGGTTTCCGCCTGCACTTATATTATACATGAGATAGCTTTGGAAGTCAGTTAGTGCTTATATCGCAAAAAACCCCGCATCATTACGATACGGGGTTTTGTTTATTTAAAAACGTTTAACTTAAGCGTCAACCAAAATTAGCTCAACTGAGCAACGTTGATCTTGTCTGCTTCTTCCGTATAGTCTTCCATACGGTCGAAGTTCATGTATTGATAGACTTCATCACCCATGCTGTTTAGCATGCCAGCATACTGCTGATACTCATCGTTGGTTGGCAATTTACCAAGTACCGCTGCAACTGCTGCAAGCTCTGCAGAAGCGAGATATACGTTAGCGCCTTGACCTAGACGGTTCGGGAAGTTACGAGTAGACGTTGATACCGCAGTAGATTTCGGTGCGATACGTGCTTGGTTACCCATACATAGTGAACAACCTGGCATTTCAGTACGAGCGCCAGCTTGTGCATAGATGTTGTAGTAGCCTTCTTCCATCAACTGACGTGCATCCATCTTAGTCGGTGGTGCAATCCATAGACGAGTTTTTAGGCTACCTGCTGGTACGTCTTGTAGCAGTTTACCAGCGGCACGGAAGTGACCGATGTTGGTCATACATGAACCAATGAATACTTCATCAATGGTATCACCAGCGACGTCTGCTAGCGTTTTTGCATCATCTGGATCGTTCGGGCAGCAAAGAATAGGCTCTTTGATTTCGCTCATATCGATAGTGATGTCGATAGCGTATTCAGCATCATCATCAGCACGCATGAGGCTTGGGTTGGCAAGCCACTCTTGCATTTGCTCAACACGGCGACTGATCGTACGCGCATCGCCATAGCCTTCACTGATCATCCACTTAAGCAGCGTGATATTTGAGTTTAGATACTCAGTCACTGACGCTTCAGATAGCGTGATAGTACAACCAGCAGCACTACGCTCAGCTGAGGCATCAGACAATTCGAACGCCTGCTCAGCGGTCAAATCTTCTAGACCTTCGATTTCAAGAATACGGCCGTTGAACTCGTTGATTTTGCCTTTCTTATCAACAGTCAAGTAACCTTCTTTGATCGCTTGATAAGGGATCGCATGTACGAGATCACGTAGGGTGATACCCGCTTGACGCTCACCAACAAAACGAACACGGACAGATTCAGGCATATCAAGTGGCATGACACCAGTTGCAGCTGCGAACGCAACCAGGCCAGAACCCGCTGGGAACGAGATACCCATTGGGAAACGAGTATGCGAGTCACCACCAGTACCAACGGTATCTGGCAATAGCATACGGTTCAACCACGAGTGAATGATACCATCACCTGGACGTAAGCTGACGCCGCCACGGTTCATGATAAAGTCAGGTAGTGTATGCTGAGTCTCAACGTCAACTGGCTTTGGATAAGCAGCAGTATGGCAGAATGACTGCATGACTAGGTCCGCTTGGAAACCCAAACATGCCAAGTCTTTTAGCTCGTCACGCGTCATTGGACCAGTGGTATCCTGAGAGCCGACCGTAGTCATCTTAGGCTCACAATACATACCTGGACGTACGCCTGTTAGGCCACACGCTTTACCAACCATTTTCTGCGCTAGCGTAAAGCCTTTGCCCGTATCGGCTGGCTCTTCTGGCTTAGCAAATACGTCTGAATGACCAAGACCCATATATTCACGAGCACGGTTAGTCAAACCACGACCAACGATCAATGGGATACGGCCGCCAGCACGTACTTCATCAAGCAATGTTGGCGAGTTTAATGCAAACGTTGATAGCACTTCGTCAGAGTCATGCTTAGTGATTTTGCCTTCGTATGGATAGATGTCAAACACATCACCCATGTTTAGGTTATCAACGGCAACTTTTTCGATTGGCAATGCGCCAGAATCTTCCATGGTGTTAAAGAAGATAGGAGCGATATTGTTACCCAATACTAGACCGCCGCCACGTTTGTTTGGCACGTTAGGGATGTCTTCACCCATCAACCACAATACTGAGTTGGTAGCAGACTTACGACTAGAACCAGTACCAACGACATCACCAACATAAGCTAGCGGATGGCCTTTTTCTTTCAATTCTTCAATTTGCTTCATTGGACCAACAACGCCCTCTTCGTCAGCAGTGATGCCGTCGCGAGAGTTTTTGTGCATGGCTAATGAATGCAATGGAATATCAGGACGGCTCCATGCGTCTTGCGCAGGCGACAAGTCATCTGTATTGGTTTCGCCAGTGACTTTGAACGTCGTGTAAGTGGTTTTTTCTGCTACTGCATCACGGTTCAAGAACCATTCTGCGTCAGCCCAAGATTGAACCACTTCTTTAGCAATGGTGTTGCCCGCTTCAGCTTTTTCAGTCACATCATTAAATGCGTCAAATACCAATAGCGTTTTCTTTAGTGCTTCAGCAGCATCTTGTGCAACTTCACTGTCATCAAGGGCAGCAACTAGTGGCTGAACGTTGTAGCCACCTTGCATAGTACCTAGGATTTCAACCGCTTTTTGCTTGCTGATCAATGGTGATGACGTCTCACCCTTTAAGATAGCAGCCAAAAACGCAGCTTTTACGTAGGCTGCTTGGTCAACACCAGCAGGGATAAGGTTTTCTAACAAGTTCATCAAAAATGCATCTTCGCCTGCTGGCGGGTTCTTTAGTAATTCAACCAACTCTGCTACTTGTTTTTCGTTCAATGGTAGCGGAACCGTTCCTAGCTCAGCACGTTCTTCGACATGTTTACGATAAGCTTCTAACACAATAGTCGTCCTCGTCAGTTGGGGTTTAGCACATTGCGTGGGTAGTCAGTATGACTGCCTGCGTCTATATACTATAGGGAATAATTATCCGTGCAATCATAGCTTAAATCGCTCTAAATGTTAATGGCTCAGCCCTGAAAAGGCGCATAGTAAGGCCATATCGAACATTTATTATAAAAATAGTGCCATCAATAATATGATTGTCGCGCTCATTATAACTGGCATTCACTCGTACGCACGTATCAATAAGTGCTTGCTTTATGACTGAACAGACACCATATGACTGTTATACGCTTTTATAAGACATTATTAAGGACGACAAGATATGGACGATAGCAATATGGACAACAATACCAACTATGACAATGGGCTCAAAGTACGCACAGAGGTGATGGGTGAGCAGCATGTGAAGCGCTCGCTTGATGCGGCAACAGGATTTACTCAGCCACTACAAGACTGGATCATTGAGCACGCTTGGGGCAGCACATGGCAAGATGATTCAGTGCTACCGCGCAAGTACCGCTCATTAATTACCATTGCCTTTTTGATTGCACAAAAAAGCCCGACCGAGCTAAAAGGACACATACGCGGTGCCATCAATAATGGGGCTAGTGTCGCTGAGATTCGAGAAGTCCTCATGCATAGCTTGCCATACTGCGGTGCACCTGCCACACAAGAAGCATTTCGCGCCGCCATAGATACACTGAATGAGTTAGAAATCGACATAGATATTTAAAACTATGGTCGCTAGAGCAATCGTAGTAACCTTAATGATATTGTACAAAAAATACCTGCTAAATTTCTGCTATAATATCGCCACTCATAAAACATTTTGATAATTCCATAAACCCTTATAATATAAAGGGTTAAGAGATAATTCTATTATGACAACTGCCGTACAAACACATGTACCTGCTGCTAAGGTCAAACCCAAAAAAGCCATCCAAGGCGAAAAGCTGCGTGGTTACGATAAAGTTGCCCGTATCCCAATTAAAGTGATCCCGACCGTCGAGGCAAAGAAAAAGCCAGATTGGATTCGGGTAAAGATGTCATCGCCTAGCGAGGTGGCACGTATCAAAGCCACTTTACGTGAGCAAAAGCTCTACACCGTCTGTGAAGAAGCCGCCTGCCCTAACCTGCCACAGTGCTTCGCGGATGGTACAGCGACCTTTATGATTATGGGTGATATCTGTACCCGTCGCTGCCCGTTCTGTGATGTCGGTCACGGTCGCCCTAACGAGCTAGATAAGGATGAGCCGCGTCATACCGCTGAGACTATCGAAGGTCTAAAGCTCAAATACGCGGTAATCACCTCTGTCGATCGTGATGATCTAAAAGATGGCGGTGCTGGACACTTCGTTGAAGTACTAAACGAATCAAGAGCCCTTAGCCCAAACTGCTTGATTGAAATCCTAGTACCCGATTTCCGTGGTCGTATGGATATCGCTTTGGACTTACTGACAGAGACCGCGCCTGATGTGTTCAACCACAACATCGAAACCGTGCCACGTCTCTATAAAGCCTTCCGTCCAGGCTCTGATTATCAGCATTCACTCGACTTGCTTAAAATTTACAAAGAGCGTCGTCCTGATATCGCAACCAAATGCGGCTTTATGGTCGGTCTTGGTGAGACCGAAGAAGAGATCTATGCCCTACTTGATGATCTAAAAGCGCATGACGTAGACATGATCACCATTGGTCAGTACTTACAGCCTAGTAAGAATCACGCGCCCGTCGATCGTTACGTCCATCCAGACGAGTTCCAGCGTTATATGGACTACGGCAAAAAAATTGGCTTCTTTAGCATTTGGGCAGGTCCAATGGTGCGCTCAAGCTACTTTGCGGATCGTCAGTACTACGGCGAAGATTGCCCAGCGCCTATCCGTAGCAAAAAAGCATTAGAAGCTGAAGGCAAACTTGGCTGCTAATCTAGCTACAAAGCGATGTAAAAGTAGTTATTAATAACATTTACTAAGAACAGTTTTTGAGAATACGAAAAAAGGGTGAATAACAAATTTGTTATTCACCCTTTTTTTCGCCTTGATAGATTATCAAAGGATTCAAACCCAACGTTTTACACGGTTAAAGTTGGCGTTGGTTTTCCAGCTGTTTTTATGTTGAGTACCGCAATACCTAGTACGATGATACCGCCGATGATACCCGTCAACATCTCAGGATAAATTAATAGCAAAGCACCAATCGCTAAGATGACACGAGTCACGGTATTCATCTGACCTCTAAAATACCCCTCAAGTGCTGAGCTTAGTGCAATCACACCTGTTACTGAGGTCACAACCACCGTGATGATATCTACAATAGGCGGTAGTGGGAAGTCTTTTGCCGTAACAGCGAGTCCAGTTGGGTCAATCATCAGCATCGTAGGATTATAGATGAACATAAACGGTACGATAAATCCAGCGAGTGCCAGCTTGAGCGACAAGAATCCTGTCTTCATCGGATCGCCGCCCGATATACCCGCACCAGCAAAGGCCGCTAGACACACAGGCGGGGTAATATTGGCAAAAATACCAAAATAAAAGACAAACATATGCGCTGACAAAATTGGAATATCAAAACCAGCCAACGCTGGTGCCGCCATCGTCGCCGTAATGATATAGGCAGGAATAGACGGTAATCCCATGCCTAATACCATAGATGCTAGCATGGTTAAAATAAGCGTAAAGAACAACGATCCCGCGCCTAGCGTGACGATAGAAGATGTCATGACCGTACCGAAACTGGTCAGACTCACCACCCCAATGATAATACCAACGACCGCACAGGCCGCCATGACTGCAAGCGACTGACGCGCACCATCTTCCAACGCACCTAAAATATCAGAGAAGCTCATGCGTGTCTCAGCACGTAGCATACTGATGACAACCGTAAAACCAATGGTATAAGCGGCAGCATAACCGACAGGTACATTTTTGATTAACAAGAAAACCAAAAAAACAATCGGCAATAGCATATGACCACGTGCTTTTAGGACTGCTTTTACTGCTGGCAGATTTTCTTTAGCGATACCTTTTAGATCGCGGCGACCAGCGCGGAAGTGTACCTGTGCAATCACACCCAAATAGTACAGCACGGCTGGTAATAGGGCTGCAAGCGCAATCGTGCTATAAGGCAAACCTGTGGTCTCTGCCATAATAAACGCACTGGCACCCATAATTGGTGGCAAAATCTGCCCACCTACAGACGCACTCGCCTCAACTGCACCCGCGAAATCCTTGTGATAGCCGACTTTTTTCATCAGCGGAATCGTAAAGGCACCAGTACTCACCACATTTGATAATGCAGAGCCGTTGATACTGCCCATAAAGCCACTAGAGATGACCGCTACTTTTGCAGGCCCGCCTTTCTTATGACCTGCGATGGCCAATGCCAAATCATTAAACAGCTGCCCCATCCCTGAGCGTGCTAAGAACGCACCGAATAAGATAAACAAGAAAATAAACGTCACTGACGCACCGATCGCGACAGAATACAGACCTTCTGTTTTTAGGAATAATTGACCGAAAATATCACCCATATCATAAGGGCGAGTCAAAAGTCTGTCAGGCATAAAATCCATGTGACTGACAAACGGATAGGCTAAGAATATCCCTGCCAATATCGGCAAAATCCAACCTGTGATACGGCGACTGCCCTCTAACACACAGACTACGGTGATTAGTGAAAATATCACATCCATCTGGTTCGCCATACCGCCGCGCGAGGTCACAATATCTTGATACTCGTAAATCAAGTAGCCCATGCCAGATAAGGACAGCGCAAACCAAAGCCAGTCATACCATGCGACTCGCTTACGACTGCTTTTTTTGCTGGCGGGGAAAATCAAGAAAATCAAGGCAAAACCAACACCCACGTGTACGGAGCGCTGTAACAACGCGGGCATTGGGTTAAAGGTAATATACAAATGAAAGAGCGAATAAAAGATACAAATACCAGCGATAAAGTACTTCACTGGTCCTTGCGTGATATGACGTGTGATTGACTCTCGGTCGTATTTTTCCAATACCGCTCGGTTGACAGCCTCAGCATCTTTATCAACGTCAGCATCTGGCGTGGTATTCACGCTATCGTGATCCGTCACTTGGGAGTTCATGACAAAAGTCCTTTTTAAATCTATCAATTAAACCATACATCTTAGGCATGATTACCACTTCAGAATAGTCTGGCACCCACTGGTGAATCAAGAAACGATGACCACCGTAATCGATCTCACCCTTGGTCAGTCTAGACACGACCCAATTGAGATTGGGCAGTTCTTCATTAATTTGATACCCGAGATAGCCAGGTTTTTGTATGGGAGCGAGTGGTTCAGTTGAGGGGGTCCCAGCACCGAACGCTTCAAAGTAAGTGGTGGTGAGTAATAACGTAGCATCTTCTGTACTGGTTTTATCTAGACGCTGATACTGCTCTTCCCACCACTGCTTCTCTACAGAATGTATCCAGCGCAGCTGAAAATCAGAGTCGGCGAAATAACAAACCTTGTCATCATCACCCTCGACTGCAACTCGCACTTCCACAACGGATTGGAGCATCAAACCCATCCATAGCATAAAAAAAACCAGCGCTACAATGAATGCGGCGCCAGTTGATAACCAACATGAATTACTTGGCTGCTTGTTCGTCATAGTACTTCTTAGCACCAGGATGGATTGGAGCGACCATACCCTCACGAGCCGTTTCTAAGCTGATGTCATTAGCCGCTTGGTGTGCTGTTTTTAGACCGTCCAAATTATCAAACAAAGCTTTGGTTAGTTTATAACCATCAGCTTCAGACAGATCAGAGCTAACCAACAACGCATTCATGATTGCTGCAGTTGGAACATCTGTTTCATTGCCATAAGTGCCCGCAGGGATAGCAAAGGTTTTAAAATAAGGCTTGTTCGCAATGATTTCTTTTAGCTTGTCTTGGTTGATAGTCACAATCTGTAGATCAAGGCCTTGCTCTAGCTCCATTAGAGATGAGTTTGGTAGACCACTACTAAAGAATGCCGCTTCAATCTTACCTGCTTTCATGCCGTCAGCCGCTTCAGCAAACCCTAGATAATCAACGGTGACATCATCATAAGTGATGCCAAACCCTTCTAGTAAGGTGCGAGCGTTTACTTCTGTGCCAGAGCCTTGATCGCCAACAGCGATACGCTTGCCGCGCAAGTCTTCAATATTTTTGATGCCAGATTTTTTCGACGTGACGATTTGCACGACGTTAGGGTACAGTACTGCAATCTGTTGGATGTTCGTGATTGGCTGCTCAAAGTTGTTTTTGCCTTCGACTGCATCAGTGACCACATCACTCAATGCCAATACCATATCGACTTTGCCTTGGGTCAATAGATTGACGTTTTCAACCGATGCACCAGTGGTTTGGGTTTTCGAGTTAACGCCAAAGTTTTTGACATACACCTCAGACAGTGATGTACCGATGATGTTGTAAGGACCAGAGGCGCCGCCGGTCGCGATAGTTACAAATTTAGTATCCAGCGTATCAGTGGCAGCCTCAGTTGCCGTACTATCTGCCGCAGCGGTATCATCACCTTCTGAGCTTGGTGATGAGCATGCGGTCAAGCCTAGTGTGGCGCTTAAAATAGCTGATAAAAGTAATGGAGACTTTAGAGAGTTGAGCATTGAGTTCATCCTTGAAGTAATCGATTTAATACATCTAACGGTATTAATAAATTGGCATTAATCCGTTACAGCTGAGTCATGATATAGCAATTTTTGTCATAAATAAACTAAAGTATTTTTTCTCTTTTGCTTTCAATGCCTTATATACAAGGCGCTTTGAGAAATTAACCTTACTTTACTGTCTGATTTACGCGTTACAATGTTCCGCTAAGTGAAACAGTGTTCCATATATTTAATCAAAGTTTGTTTGCGTTGTAAACCTTTATCGCTATCAATGACTACTCAGCAAATGCTTATCCTTATTTCATATTGTTTATAACAACATAGTCGATAATGGAGAGTGGGTCAGATTTTTCGATTTATTTTTATTACTATTCAAGTTCTGCTATATTTCGTACAGACATTCTTTATTGATGCGGTATCTAAGATATAGTCGGTTCAATATGATTTGGATACAAGGAAGCCGAGTGAAAGTACTACAAGCAGTAGCCTCAGTAAGGCTGACACCGTATCCAGTTTATAGAGGATTGACTATGTATGGATATATGCTTTATCAGCTAAGACAACATCATCGTTTCTTATAACCCAACTTGGATAACTTTTATGACAATATCTACAATAGAAGCATCAGAACCTTTGTCTGCTGATATCGCTATCATTGGCGGTAGTGGTCTTTATCAGATCCAAGCATTGACCAATAAACGCAGTATTACGGTACAGACGCCTTATGGCAGTCCATCTGATAATATTGTTTTGGGTGAGCTAGAAGGTGTGACCGTTGCTTTTTTGACGCGGCATGGTCAAGGTCATAGATTAACCCCATCTGAAGTCCCCTATCGCGCTAATATCTATGCGCTAAAAACATTGGGCGTACGCTATATCGTCTCGGTATCAGCCGTTGGCTCTCTACAAGAATCACTCAAACCATTAGACATGGTCGTGCCAGATCAAATGATTGATATGACCAAGCAGCGAGTAAGTACGTTCTTTGGCGAAGGCGCAGTTGCTCATGTATCAATGGCAGACCCACTATGCCCTGCTTTATCGGATATATTGACACGTGCCTATCACCAAGCAGATATTATCGAGGGTAACTGTCACTCGCAGGCAACTTATATCTGTATTGAAGGGCCTCAGTTCTCAACTCGTGCAGAGTCAGAGTGGTATCGTCAAATGCAAGCAGATATCATTGGCATGACCAACATGCCCGAAGCCAAATTGGCACGTGAAGCCAGCATGGCTTATGCAACATTGGCGTTAGTAACCGATTTTGATTGTTGGCACCCGACCGAAGAAGCTGTCAGTGCAGACTATGCGATAAAAAATCTGCTGAAAAATGCTGAAAATGCTCAACAGGTGATCCAAAAAGCCGTTGCTTTGATTGCTGCTGAAATGCCTGAATCCATCGCTCATAGTGCGCTTGCACAAGCATTGGTCACGCCTGTGGATATGATGGATGAACATACCAAAATCAGATTGGCAGCGTTACTAGCGTAGTCTTAAAGCGTATCCTCCATTGTGAACTGACTACTTCTAATTAAAAAAAGGCTATTATCTCAAATAATAGCCTTTCTTTGCTTTAGCATATAGGTCTGAAATTTATACTAAATACACGCCTTTACTCTTAACAACAGTCGCCCATACCAGACGATGGCATCATAGCCTGATCAAATGGCATCAGTTCACCGCACCCTGCAAAAATACCATAGTGGCGACTGTCATCACCAATAAATTTAAAATGCGGTGCAAAGCGAGATTCTTGTAGCATCCGAAAGGTATTGCCGCAGACAGGAAATACCCGGCCCGCCTCAATCGCATGATGCTTATCTAGATCAAACCGATGCGGGGATTGCTCGATAGATCCTTTGTATATCACCGCTTGTCCATGATCTTCACAGGCATCTTCTAGCGCGGCAATCTTAAACAGGCGATAAGTGGCTGAGAAAAACTGTATATCACCGATTTTGGCAGCCAATACTGGATCTGTAATCTCAAGCGGGCGATCTTCGACCAGACGTGGGTCTAAAAACCCTGCGCCTCTTGATAAACGAACAAAATCTTTCCAGTATAAAGCGCCACTCAAACACTCTCCATATAAGACAGGGTCATCGATTAGATGCTGCGGGATACGGCGATCAGCATAGACGTCAGAAAAATAAAATTCGCCGCCAGGCTTGAGCAGTCTCTGCACGCTCGCCATCACGGCAGCCTTATCTGGTGATAAATTGATAACGCAGTTTGAGACGATAATATCGAAGCTACCATCAGCAAGATCCAGTTCATCTAGTTTTTCGATATAACCATGCAAAAACGTCACATTGTCATAGCCAAACTGCTCAACATGATAGGCTTGATGTTCCTTTGCAACGGCTAATTGCTCGTCAGTCATGTCCACACCGACCACATGACCGCTCTCACCAACCAGTTGCGCGAGTGCATAGACATCGCGACCTGAACCACTGCCTAAGTCCAAAATCCGGCAGCCTTCAAGCAATGCAGGACATACCAGACCGCAACCGTAATAACGATTCAATACTTCATCATGGATATTTGCGAGCAATGGCTTTAACCACACAGGCATATTGCTAATATCACAACATGCCGAGGTTTTTAGATCATCGGTACCTTGCAGCTCTTTTCCATAGTAATTTTGCACGACATCATGCATGACAATATCCTTATTAGTAGTAAGATCCAATTAAAAGTTAAGTGAATAACGGTAGAAAATCATATTTGATTTTTAGATTTTGTTGAGCGTATTGCACCAACCTGACGGTAAATGCTGTAAGTCTTCAGGCTCATCAATATCATGCAACGCTGGTAATAGCGCCAGTGTCCACCCTAATGCCGCGATACGTTGCTTGGTCACGTCAGCGACGCTCGCCGTACTCCAGCTGATGTCTGAAAAAAGGCTGCTATCAATCTGCTTGAACCCAAGCAACACATAACCTCCATCGGTTGCAGGAATCATCACCGTGTCATATTTCTCCAGCTGCTGTACGGCGGTCTGTATACGCTCTGCCGTGAGACTAGGACAGTCTGTCCCAATTAAGACAACTTTTTCACATTTTTCTAATGCGCTCTGACTGGCTATCAACATACGCATGCCCAAATCGCCATCTGCTTGAGCAGACCATTGCATTGACTTGGGTAGATCAAATGCTTGCCAGCACGGGTCGTCTGGCGTGGGACTCACGCATAGCTCGACCGCAAAGTCGGTAGCAACTGCTTGCTCGATACTATGTAGTAGCAGATTTTTTGCCATATGTGCAGCGCCATCAACACCTAATGCAGGCTGTAGACGAGTCTTTGCCATATTTGGTGCAGGATATTTAGCAAATAGAATAATGCCTATTTTTTGCTGGCGTGCTTGCGAGTCAGTTCTCGCGGTGCGAACAGTGCGAGGGCTTGAGTGCATCAGTAAAAGTCCCTTTCTTTTCTTGTCTACAATATCGATAAATTAAGTTGTTTTCTCGCGATTTAAATACTTATCGCAACCTCGGTGTTGAGTGCTTATCGCCGTATTATCTGTGCTACTTGTAATAGCGCTGTTTCAAAACATCAGGCGATACGCCGCGCCAATAATCAAAACGTAAATGCCACATCAAAAAAACCGTGCGAAACTTTCCATGTTGCTGCCAGCGCCGCGCTGATGTCGTCACTTTACTCTTTAGGCAAGCAGGTCTACTGATATTTTTTAAGCGCTTACATAGCTCAATATCTTCCATTAACGGCTGATCAGCGTAACCTCCGAGTTGTTCAAACACGGATCTTTTGACAAAGATGGCTTGATCACCTGTTGCAACACTGACCAAACGCGAGCGCTTATTAATCATTGTACCAACGACTTTAAGAAGCGGATGAGTGCTGTCCAAGCGCACATCAAAACGCCCCCATTTATGCTGACGCACTGCTATCTCTACCTTGTCTATCGCGTCAGTCGGCAGCTGAGTATCTGCATGCAAAAACAGCAATACCTCACCCGTCGCTTGCCCAGCACCAGCATTCATTTGCCGCGCGCGTCCAGCGATAGACTCAATAACAAGCCAGTCAGTCAATGAGTGCGTCCTACTTGACACATCTTTTAGCAACTCTCTAGCGATAGAGACTGAACCATCATTTGAGCCACCATCGACTAGGATAACTTGCTGCGGAACAGGTCTGAGCCTACTGATATGACCAATAAGCTGCGGCAAGTTATCCGCTTCATTTAACAATGGAACAATGATAGAGAGGTTCAATGTATGTACCGTCATAGTAGGCAATTGCTAACCAATATCAATTGGAGCCTCGTCTTATTTTTTGTTCAGATTCCAATCATAATCAGTGTAGCTGATTTTTATCTTGCCCTGCTTTAGATCTGCTGTTTGCGCTTTGTTCAGCCCTAAAGATGAGCCATAACGACCCAAAAACCCTTCCAGATCATTGGTACCACGCCAATTGGTAGCAAAGTCTTCTTTATACCATTTAAAAATCGGGGACACGCTTAGCGTACTTCCCTTTAGGCGGTTACGGCTACTGTCTGCCAAAAACTTAGAAGTTGCCTGCTCTAATTGACTGTTTAGACGTTTACCAGTAAAAGCATCATCTTGCAGTGCAGGACAGCCAATACTGGCACAGTTGACCGCAAAATGAATACGCGGATCGTTGTAACGCTTGGAGCCACGAATGAGATTATGCTCGATATCATCAAGCGAGCGTGTCTTACCTAATAATGGAATAAAATCCTGTTTCCACGGCGAACCAAACAGACCACCGATATCTTTGATGGATTTAATATTCGGATATTTCGTCAATACCAAGTCGACCGTACCAGCATTATAAACATTGATCAAAAATGCCAACTGCTCGTTTTTGCTCCAGCGATTAAACTCTGCTTGAGACACTTTACTCGTCGCCTCAAGATAACTTGTCAGCTTGCTCTTATCCGCCTTCATACCAGCATAATTGACCACAGAGGCTTTGCCACCATTGGTCATGGTTACATGTTTATTTAATAAACTGTCCCAGCTTTGATGGTTAAAGTCAGCATAAGCGGCTGCACTTGATGATAAGATCGCGACCGCAAGGACTGGTTGCACGATTACCGTTTTCGCTGAAAAATTGAATCTTGACATAAAACTAACTCCATTTGAGTCGATGATATTCTTTGTATAACTTTTTCGATGTGCTTCTTACAATCGTGTATATAAACGACAGACAGTATTGACTGCCAATAAGATCTTACTGCACATAGATATTTACGGTACATAAGTGCTTATTACAGGTAGTTGCTTATCTTTGCTAATCACTTACGACCAGTTGTCATCTATTATGGGTATAGAATACTAAATAGCCGTGTCTACTATCGTTTGATCTGTGGTTTCTTCCTCTAGCGCACCGCCGCAACTACTGCCCTGTCCTGCTGTACAGCCGTAGCAATGATCAGCAATGGCAATGGCATCTCCAGAGGGATCTTGAGTCAGCAGATCACGTAGGTGCCGACGCGATTTATTGGGTACAGGAATCTCTAGTTGCTGATTGAAATCACAGTCAAACAATTCACCAAGCCAGTTGACACTGATGGTCGAGCGACACATCACCTCGGCTAAGTTGTCTGCCACGTAGTTTTCTTTGAGCAAGTCCATATAGGGATGGAATTCATTTTTGGCCAGTAGTACTGCACCAAAGCGCTGGATAGGCATATTGGTCAATGCAAACAGATGATTGAACTCGATATTGAAGTGTTCTTTTAGCTCACGCTTATAATCCGCTTCAAGCTGTTGCTGATTGGGCGGCAGCGTAGCACCTTGTGGGTTGTAGACCAGGTTCAACGTTAGGTTTGAATCGGACTTACCGTAGCCTAACTGGTTGAGTTTTTGTAGCCCCAATATACTGTCGTCAAACGCACCCTTACCGCGCTGCTTATCTACGTTTTCTAGGGAGTAGCACGGCAGAGATGCGACTACATCCACTTGATTGTCTGCTAAGAACTGCGCCATATCCTCATAGTCATCCTCCATGAGAATAGTCAGATTACAGCGATCTATCACTTTAACACCCAATGCACGAGCTGCTTTTACCAGATACTTAAAATCTTCATGCATCTCAGGCGCACCGCCCGTCAAATCGAGCGTATCTATATTTTGTGCTTGTAGCACCTTGGGTATCAACTCAACCAACTCACGCGACATCATTTCTGTACGATAAGGGCTGGCTGCTACATGGCAGTGCACGCAGGACATATTGCATAAATAGCCCATATTGACTTGTAGTATTGTCAGTTTACGGCGTTTGATAGCTGGAAAGTCAGTATGCTCAAGTAATTCGATAGTCGATTTCATAATGGTATAAAACCCTGTTAGTCACACAACTAAAAAATAATAGCGCAAAGTCAAAAAAGCTTTAGACAAATACAAGTTACTGCTTTCGCTTACTATTTAAAAAATAGCACCTTGTATACTTCCCCGTTACTTTACGGTTTACCTAACCAATCATACCTCATTGTGAATCAATATTGACAACCAATATTATGGATATTATCTTTTATTCCAAATGAGCATGACTACAAATAGGATTTTACAAAGCGTTTATCAATATACCGTTTGAGATACCATAGCCCGCGACCTTGTAAGCTCCAGTCTCCCCAACTGGCAATGGCGTATTTGTCACCGCAAGACAATAGATACAACGTGCGTGCTTTTGGTTGATACTCTTGCATAGACTCGCCTTTTAGATATGCAAATAGATTATCATCTTCTACCGCACCGCCATGCACCGCATGGACACCTGAATGCGCCACCTCTTTATCTACGCGCGTGGCGACATCACCAACTGCAAACACATTGGGATGAGAGATGCTTTGTTGCAGATTATTAACTGCGACAAAGCCTTTATCTACTGTCTGAAGATCCGTGTTAATCGTCCATGCAGCACCCACTACGCCAGTTGCAGCGATCACAGCATTCATCGGCAACGAGTCATCTGTCGTCGATAGGTGGCCGTTACGATAGTCAATTGCTCGCTCATAAACTATTTTAATACCGTGGCGATGCAGCTGCCTAATAACGCGCTCTTGAAACCGTGCATTAAATCCTGATAACAGTTGCTTACCGCACACCAAGGTCACTTGATGGTTATTGTTGATATGCTGTAGCGCGACTTGAGCGGCCATAACCAACTCGGTCGCGGCAGCCCCTGCGCCAACGATAGCCAGTTGATAGTTATCAGACTGCTGAGCATCCGCCAATATCTGCTGCCAGTGTGTAATGAATGCTGACAATGGACGAATAGCAATCACGCCTGCTAACGACTCTAACCACCTGATATCCGTATCTGCACCCGTGTTGAGTGACAGCACATCATAGTCGAGCGCTAACGCCTTATCATCAGCTAACGTCTCGTCACCAGTCGACATATCATTACCATCAGTCACTACAGTATTTGATGCGGCATGGACCTGAGTAATTGCCTGCTGAATAAATCGTACACCCGCACGCGCGCACAGTGATTTTGTATCGATACTGATGTCATCAAGTTGGTAATGTCCTGCCATCCAACCAGGTAGCATCCCAGAGTATATGGTCTGCGTCTGCTCACTAACCAAACAAATATCAATATCGCTCGTGTCTAGAGATGCGTCACTAATTTGGCGCAGCATACCAATATGAGCGTGACCCGCCCCTGCTAATAAGAGTTTCTTTATCGGTGAAGGTTTCATAGGCAACTTATCAAGGCTGACGGTGTGTTTAAGGGGTGTCTTAATAGACGACTTTAGGGCATATGGTTATTAGATATTTTCTAAAAGTAACATATAATTGAGAGTCTTCTGTTACGGGCAGACAGTAAGAGCGTAAACGGCTTAAAAAGCTCAACGTCTTTTAACAATATTGACCACACTCAGCTTTGTCGTTAAATTGTCCATGGCGTTTGTCCGGCTAATCATGAATTTTGTAAGCATACTGCTCGAAATAATATAAAATTATTTACCTACGCTGATGACAAAACACTTAGTATAGTGAGTCATAATAGAAGCCACGTGATAGAGTGATTTTTTAGAAGGCTATCTTTCAAGTTTTCAAGTAGCTATTTTTGAGACATTATTTTGGAGCATTATTTTAAGATTTTTTCTTTAAAACATAGCTCTTTAAGATCTAACTCTTTGTGACCCTGCTTTGTAAGATACTGCTCTGTGAGATATTGCCCAATGCATTGTCACTCTCAAAACCTATCAACAAAAAATACAGACAATCAAAACCCGTCAAGGAACCTTATATGAGTACCCCTCTCGATACCAATAATGACCATATTCTCTCATCCGATAACACCCATTATTTACATCATGACTTCTTTGAACCTCGTGACAAAGGTATCGATATTCGCGCAACGTTACTGATCGTGCATGGAATGGCAGAACATGGTGGTCGTTATGCAGATTTTGCGCAGTTTTTGGCGGACAATGGTATTGCGGTAGCGACCTATGATCACTTGGGTCATGGGCAAACTATCAAAACCGACGCGGATTTAGGGTTTTTTGGTGAAGAACATCCCGTGCAGTCGCTATTAAAAGACGTGATTGTGATGGCAGACAATCTAAAAGCCCGCCATCCCGATGTGCCGCATTTTGTTATGGGTCATTCTATGGGCTCTTTTATCGTGCGCAACGTGCTCAAACATCACGCACATAACTTTGCTGGGGCGATACTAATGGGCTCGGCGGACGCCAACCCACTGACCAAAGTTTTGCTTCCTATCAATAAGATATTGGCAAAAATAGCACCAAGACAGCCCAATACAGTGCTGGCAAATACCATGAATAAGATACTCAACAGCCAACTGAAAGATCGTACTGCATCATCGAAGTTTGCGTGGTTGAGTGAAAACACGGCTAACATTGAGGCCTATGAAGCCGACCCAAAAACAGGTTTTGACTTTACTAATAATGGCTTTATGACCCTATTTACCCTAATGGATACAGGACTAAATAAAGGCTGGGCAACCACCATCGCCAAGAATTTCCCGATGCTGTTTATTAGCGGTGAGGATGACCCTATTGGTAATATGGGACGCGGTATCCGCAAAGTTGTTGGCCGATTACACAAGCAAAAATTCAATCGTGTTGATATTCAGCTGTATCCTGCTATGCGCCATGAAGTGCTACACGAAACAGACCACCAGACTGTCTACCAAGATATTTTAGCGTGGATAAACAATACCTCGCCAGATGCTTAACAGCGGCAGCTTATTCTTTTTTACAGCATATTTCAGGGATTTTATCATCCATACTGCCATCACGAGACACGGAACTTATTTGCTAAACGCTGCCAAATTAGCGACAATACGGCAAGTAAGTTTTTGACCCAGTGAATCCTATAAATAAGCCACACCTCAAAATCAATTATGTTGTGAGGTATGGCCTATTTGAGATCAGGTCAGACCTGTTATATCATTATAATACTGAGTTACCTCCCCTTTCACTTATCTTAGGAATTTTTATGTCGTTACAACAAACTATCGAACAGGCTTTTGAAAATCGCAATGAGTATAGCCCAAGCACTATGCCACAAGACGTACGTGATGCTATCAGTCAAGTGCTTGAGCAGTTAGATAACGGTAGCCTACGCGTCGCAGAAAAGAAAGATGGCGAATGGGTCGTCAACCAATGGGCAAAAAAAGCCGTACTACTATCATTCCGTATGAACGACAACTATGTTCAAGCAGCGGGCGAGCATGTACAGTTTTATGACAAAGTACCAACTAAGTTTGCTGACTGGACCGAAGCACAGTTCAAAGAAGCAGGCGTACGTGTGGTACCGCCAGCAGTTGCTCGCAAAGGTTCATACATCGCAGCAGGTGCAGTATTGATGCCATCATACGTCAACATTGGTGCCTATGTTGATCAAGGCGCTATGGTTGATACCTGGGCAACCGTTGGTTCATGTGCCCAAATCGGCAAAAACGTCCATCTATCAGGTGGTGTTGGTATCGGCGGTGTATTAGAGCCATTACAAGCAAACCCTACTATCATCGAAGACAATTGCTTCATCGGTGCACGCTCTGAGATCGTTGAAGGCGTGATCGTCGAAGAAGGCGCTGTTATCTCTATGGGTGTCTACATCGGTCAATCTACACGCATCTATGATCGCGAAACTGGTGAGATTCATCGTGGCCGTGTACCAGCAGGCTCAGTTGTTGTACCAGGTAGCTTGCCTTCAGAAGACGGCACGCACAGCTTGTACGCTGCAATCATCGTAAAAAAAGTCGATGCGCAAACTCGTGCAAAAACATCAGTAAATGAGCTATTACGTTTAGCCTAGTATTTTTCATACTCATAGCCTCGTACCCGAACGGTACAGATGGTAATAAATCTTCTTTATCAAAGACGCTGAAGCAAACTTCAGCGTCTTTTTTGCACCTTAATAGATACTGTTGCGTTATAATCCATTTTTTGGCTTTGTCCAAACAAAATCATCTATAACAAAACCTGCCTTTTTTACTACGATTGACAACGGCTTAATCGCTTTGTCAGCCTTTAACTGTATTTGACATATTATGAGTGAATCACTATTACGCAACGCCGCTATTCCTGTTACTGATCCTGAAGCAGGACTGCGTCTGACCGAGATTTTTTATTCTTTACAAGGTGAAGCGATAACATCAGGCTTACCGACGATATTTGTCCGTCTCACAGGCTGTCCGCTGCGCTGCGTTTATTGTGATACTGAATATGCTTTTACTGGTGGCGAACGTCAGTCTTTAGAGACCATTATAGAGACCATCAAAAGCTATCCATGTAAGCGTATCTGCCTGACGGGCGGTGAGCCATTAGCGCAGCCGAATGCTATCGAGCTGATGAAACGCTTGCTGAGCGATGGTTACGAGATATCTCTTGAGACAGCAGGTGCCCTCACCGTAGAGAATGTGCCGCCAGCAGTCAGCAAAGTCATGGATCTCAAAACGCCTAGCTCAGGCGAAGTCGACAAAAACCTATGGTCAAACCTCGACTATCTCACCGAACATGACCAAATCAAATTTGTCATCATGAATCGCGAGGATTACGACTGGGCCAAAGAAAAATTAATAGAGCATAAGCTAGATGAGCTGGTCGGAACCGTTTGGTTTTCGCCAATGTTCAACGTTGCAGATGATATTGATGAGCAGCTTAGCCCTGAAGTACCCGTATTGGCACGGGAACTTGCTGAGTGGATGTTGGCAGATGCCCTGCCTGTGCGCTTTCAGTTGCAGTTACATAAGATTATCTGGGCGGATGCCAAAGGCAAATAACACAACAATCGATGACATATCGTCTATCTAGGATAGATATACAAACCGCAAGCATTTTCAAGGAGGAAATATGATAAGACTGATCTTACTGGGGCTACTGTCAGGTGCGTTTTTTAGCTCAACGTTCGTGTTAAATGAGCTGATGAGTGCGGCTGGTGGGCATTGGTTTTGGTCAGCGAGCTTGCGCTACGTATTTATGCTACTGCTACTGACGGCGATGATTGCTGTTCAGCACGGTGTGGGACGCATTGGGGAGCTTTGGACGATTTTTCGTCAGCATATGGGTTTTTGGTGCATCACCGGCAGTATTGGTTTTGGATTGTTTTATACCGGTATTTGCTATGCAGGTGATCATGCCAGTGGATGGGTTGTCGCGGCAACCTTTATGTTTACAGTCGTCACCAGCTTGCTCGTCTTATTGGCATTTGGACAGCGCTTTGACAAAAAGTTCATCGTCTATGCGCTAATTGTCTTCGTTGGTGTGGTACTGGTTAATATCAGTGAAGGTCTACACGCCCCCACTGATACCAACGCTATTCCACTGACCCAAATGCTGCTATATGGTGCACTACCGGCGCTAATCGCTGCATTTAGCTATCCTATTGGCAATCAATTGGTCTGGCAGGCTTCTTATAATGCCAAGCAGCATAAAATCAAAGAACAAGACGGCCAGCAACAGGCGCAGCCAATGCGTGCTGAGACCGCATTACTAGCCAGTGCTCATGATACCGCTGATACCCATAGCACTCCGCATGACACTACCGGTAGCTCTACCCTTCAGACTCTGATCGGACGTATCCCTGTTATCGACACGTACTTACTGCAGAACGCCTTTAACAAAGTGTGGTTAATGACCGTAGGGAGTTTGCCATTTTGGCTTGTGTTAGGCATTATAGTCCGCCCTGAGTTGCCAGGCGGCGCGCAGGTATTCAATACGCTACTGGTTGCTTTACTATCAGGCGTGGCTGCGACTAGCCTCTTCTTATATTCACGTGAGCAAGCGGTGACCTCAAGCGAGGTAGCGGGCGTCGACTCGACTCAAGCAAGTGAAATCATCTTTGCTTTGATCGGTGGTATGATCCTGCTGGGCAACCCACTCCCATCAATCCTAGGATTGGTCGGTATTGTGTTGATTATTATAGGTCTAATACTGTTTGCAAAAGATGGCTAAATGATGATCCAACAGCAAACCAGCTTCGTTTAGGTCATCATCGCCATACCCGCTCTAACAACACATTCAATTATTTTTGATGATCAAGATTTGGCAATATAACCATGGTTAATGATTTAATTTTTCCCGATATTCTATTATATTTATTAGATATGGTAGGTATCATCGCTTGTGCGATTGCAGGAACGCTACTCGCGCAGCACAAAGGCTTTGATATTGCTGGTTGCATATTGGTTTCTATGGTCAATGCCATCGGCGGTGGAACCCTACGTGACATGGCACTAGACCGTCATCCCCTATTTTGGATGACTGATCTCAATTATGTGATCGTGATTACTGTAACGTCTCTTATCCTGCAGATATTTTTCCATCTCTACCACAAAATTGATAATGCACTTAAGCTTTTTGATGCTATTGGTCTGGCGGCATTTAGTGTTATTGGCTTTAAGGTTGCATTGACACAAGATATGTCGCCGATTATTGCGATAATGATGGGCGTTTGGACGGCCATCATTGGCGGAATGCTACGTGATATTATCTGTAATGAGATACCCCTCGTACTACAACGTGAAATTTATATCACTGCCAGTATCGCAGGATCTGTGACTTATTTATGTCTACAGTACTTGGGCGTAAGTGCTAGTATTAATGAGTTTATTATGCTTTTTGTGATTTTTGCCGTGCGTATGCTAGCACTTAGATATGACTGGCATCTGCCCTCTATTCGTTTGGTTGCTTAGTTATTAGCTGCTTAGTTGCTAATTACTTAGTTGCTAGCTACTGCATTTGCGATGGCAGGCTTATGGTAGTTTATTAACTAAGACAGTCCCAATGACGATCATTGAAAATAGTGAGAATGACTTATGTTGGCTATCGCACTGGATCCTGCCGTCCTAATCACTACTTTTGATCCGCGCTCTTTGATATATTTTTTTGATATGATCGGCATTGTCGCCTGTAGTGTTTCAGGAACGATTCTGGCGAAGCACAAAAACTTTGACGTCTTTGGTTGCTTGCTGGTATCAATTGTCACCGCTATTGGCGGCGGCACGGTACGTGATGTAATTTTGGACCGTCATCCGCTATTTTGGATGGTAGATATGAGCTATCTGACGCTCATTACTATCTCGTCACTGGTGATGCAGATCTTTTTTCACCCGAACTCAAGGCGCGTCGACAAGTTCCTCAAGCTATCCGATACCATCGGTTTATCTGCATTCACATTGATAGGTATCAAGGTCGCTGATAGCATGGGCGCCAATGTACCGGTAGCACTATTATTGGGTGTGATTACCATTATTGTTGGCGGCATTATCCGCGATATGATCTGCAACGAGATTCCACTGGTACTACAGCAAGAGATTTATATTACTGCCGCATTAACTGGTGGTATTCTCTACTTTGCGCTCAGAAACCTAGGCGTGACAGACTGGATCGTTGATATCTCTACCATGAGTACGATATTTACTTTACGTATGCTGGCTATCCGCTATGACTGGCAGTTTCCGACACTCGAATGGAAATACTAATCCAAAATCAAAAGATGGCAACTGGTATGAGTACACTCAAGCTTGATGGCACTCACACTATTTTAGCCTTAGCCCTGTTCTACTACCGCTAGATCTTTTATCATCAGCTGTAGGCTTTGCTTGCCATTCCATTCATTAATATCTAACTGAAACAGCAAATGTACTTTTTTGGCACGGTAATCCCAAGCATCACTGTCAAAATTAAAGCAAATCGCATCAATTGGATACTGAACGTCTGGATAGCGTAGCGATAGCTTCAGATGCTTGTCTTTTAATATTTTAAAGCTGAGCACATCAAAGACGCCATCAAACAGCGGCGGTGCAAATCCATGACCCCAAATACTGGCATCTGCGAGATGTTCAGCAAACCATAGACTAAAGTCACTCGCCTGCAAAGACCCATCAGTGAATTTTTGCTCTGCAAACACGTCGTCGTTCATCTGAGCCATCACTTCATCGAACGCTGCGACAAATGCTTCAAAGTTACGGCGTTTGAGGGTCAAGCCTGCTGCCATCGCATGACCACCAAAATGGCTGATCAAATCCGGATATCGCTCGGCGACTTGTTCAATCGCATCACGAATATGGACACCTGGAATAGACCGTGCTGAACCTTTGATGGCACTGTCTTCATCCGTATGCTCAGTGTCTGCTGGCGCAAAAACGATACTGGGTAGATAGTGGCTTTCTTTTAACCGACCAGCAACAATACCAATAACCCCTTGATGCCAGTCATCTTGATACAGAACGATACTACGAGCGCCTGTCTTGCTTGCCTGACCAGGGGTAGCCTCTAAAGTGATTACATCATCGTGATTGTCACTCTGGTTATCGCCTATATGCTCATCAGTATTAACATCAGTCTCAGTACTAACGTCGCTATCATTAATATTGTCAGTGGTTAATGCCTGCACAATACTATCTGCTTGTGCCCGCATCTCGCCTTCTACATGACGGCGTGTACGGTTTAGCTGTTCAAGCTCTTGCGCCAAACGCTGTGCTGTGCTCCAATCTTCGGTTAATAAGCACTCAATCCCAATACGCATGTTATCCATACGTCCAGCAGCATTGATACGTGGTCCTAACACAAAACCAAAATCCTGTGCCTGAAGCTGTTTCGGGTCACGGCCTGCTTGCTCAAGTAATGCCAATATACCCATACAGCAGCGACCTTGACGAATAGCAGACAATCCATGATGTACCAAGATACGGTTATTCTTATCGAGTACGCCAACATCTGCAATGGTTCCAAGCGCAACTAAGTCCAGATACTGACTGACCTGTACTGTAGACTTGCCCGCTTGGCGGCGCAGCTTTGCCAGTCGTCCAAGGACATAAAATGCCACGCCAACCCCTACCAGTGCTTTACTAGTAAAGTCGCAAGCAAGTTGATTAGGGTTTACGACGGCCTCAGCAGGTGGTGTCTCTTTAGTCGTGAGATGATGGTCAGTGATAATCACCGTAATACCATCAGCTTGGGCGCGCGCCACGCCTTCATGGCTAGAAATACCGTTATCGACTGTCACTATCAGATCTGGACGATAAGTCTCAATCCCTAGCTCAACAATCTCTGGCGTGAGTCCATAACCATACTTAAATCGATCTGGCACTAAAAAATCAACAACCGCATCCATCGCAGTCAGCGCACGCATCATCAGTGCGGTACTGGTTGCGCCATCGCAGTCAAAATCCCCAACAATGAGGATTCGCTTACGCTCATCGATAGCAGTATCTAATAGATGGACAGCGTCAGTAACACCGTGCAGCATATCAGCTGGCAACAGACCAGACAAAGCTGTCTCAAGCTCATCAGGCTCCATGATACCTCGCCCTGCATACAGTCGGGCAAGTGTGAAAGATTGGGCGGCAAGTGGTTGCAACGCAGTGGGTAGCTCGTCGATGCGAGTACCAGTATAACGGGAGGTTAAATTTAGCATGAACGTATTCTACTGGCTTTAGAGCGTGCTCACAACGACAATTTATAATGCCTCTGTATACTATTCATGGTTGCATATGCTTATCAAAATATTAGCTTCGCAAACACTTTAGATAGGTGATTGATTTGTATTTTCATCATCGTGTAAAAGCTGACATGTATAGGCACAGGCAGTCCTGTATTTACAAAAAGGGTGCATAGTGACAGTACTTTTCTGCATTTTGCTACAAAGCAATGATTGTATGCCGCTGATAAATACATAGAATAGTAAACAACTGAGAGACTTGCTATTTATTGAAATTTTAATTATCAATATTTTAACCATTTATAAGGACACTTTATGAAAACCACCCCAGCTGCTGAAAAACTACCGAATACAATCGATCCTAGCTTGGATCTTGATCAAGTCAAAAAAGAATGCCTAGGCATGGTAAAAAAGCGCGCCAGAGTATCTGCAGGTGTTGCTGTTATTCCTGTACCGTTTTTTGATGTGGCGGTCGATGCTGGTATGTTGACGCAATTGATTCCTGAAATCAGTGAGCGCTTTGGTTTGATTGAAGATCGTCAGTCAGCCATCAATTTAGAGTCACGTGAAGTGCATTGGAGTGCTGTTAAAGACCGTACGGTAGACTTTGCTGGTCTGATGGCAACGCGTGGTATCGTCAAAAAGACAATTCAAGGCTTCGGTGGTCGCATCGCTGCAAAACAGGTTACTAAATTTATCCCATTGGGCGGTCAATTGGTTGCTGCTACCATGGGCTATACCATCTTTAAAAAGATCGCTACTGACCATATCAATGAATGCTACAAGCTAGCAAAAGACATTCAGCAAAAAGAGCACGGCAAAAACGTCTAATATCAGCCATATTTTGCAAAAAGCCAGCTGAGAGACATTCTCTTAGCTGGCTTTTTTATGCGTTATCTAGTTGAAAGCTGACCCCAGCCATTGGTTCATGATGTCATTGCGATGTTTTACTGATAATATGTAGCTTTAGAGACTACCCAACACCTTAAAGGATTAATTCATGAAAAAACTTTTGGCTTCAACAGTCATGCTAGCCACTTTTGCGCTAGCTGGATGTACCACAACAGGTGCTACAAATAGCGGTACAGGTACAGCAATCGGCACCGCAAACGAGATTGGCATGAATGTCTTTAGAGCTGCGATCGACAACCAATGCCGTAGCCAAATTGAAAAACAAACCGCTTGGCGTGTTGCAAGCGTCGCCATGACAGAAGCACAGCAAGAATCGGTCAAAACCAACGTTTGTGGTTGTGTCAGCGAGCAAGCACCGCAGCAAGTCACCATTGTTGAGTTGGGCAATGCCGCTATTGATTCTCAGTATCGTACTCAGTTGGTAGCGCAAGTAGTCGCAAAATCCCTACAGAGCTGCTATGCAAGTTTTGTTCAATAGAATATATAAGCATGAAAAAATAGTAAAAAAAGGGGTGCATTGTAAGTAATGCACCCCTTTTTTTGCTACTCAGCTCTATACTGCGCAGCCTAGAACTTGTTTTCGTCTACTGGATTTTGCGATATAGCAGCGGTAAAAGGAAGCACTTGGCTACGACGAAAGTACTTAGAAGAGCTATCAATAATTTTATCTACTTCCTTGATCAAATCATCGATTACATCATCATAAATACCATGATACAGCTCTTTCTCAAATGCTGTAAATGGGTGCTTACGCGATGCCGAACCTACTTCTGTTACCCCTTCTTTACTATAAAAAATATCTACGCGGCCGTCACTATTTAGCACACAGTTCAATCGACCCCCTTCGAGTTCCATCTCTACACGCTCAGGCATAAAAATATAATCATCCACATTGATGAGCTTTTTTTCTACTTCTCTTTTAAAAAACGACTTGATATCAAACATAGTACAGTACATCCCTAACTTTATAATTATCAGATACGTGAGCATGCCCAGTTGTATATTATTTATACGACATTTATATATGTGCTTATCGGGTCATGCCTTACTGAACCATCCTATAAGATAGGAAAAAGTTATTTAAGGTACAATATGTAAAACTGCGTTTGATGTTGGTAAAAACCCGCGGTCAATTTTAGTGTCGGAACATAAATAAAGGTATATAAAGTAGAAAATAAAATTGCTCAATAGCACCTTCCCTACTGTATTATCAAACTACTTTAACGAATCCAACTAAACCCAGCCTTTATCACGAAATGATTTGAGCACTTTTACAAATACTGCCATCTCATCAGGTCTGCCAAGCGTTAGCCGATTAAATCCAGTGATTGGCGCAAACTCCCGACCGACTGCGATACCATGATCTCGCATTCTATCAATGTATGTTTGTACGTCTCCATTTATTTCATGAAATATAAAGCTGGCTTGCGATGGCAGGTAGCGCAAACCCAGCTCATCTAACGTCTGCTCAACCATCTGACGCGATTGATTGGCTGTGTGCAAGCTCAATGCCAGAAAATCTTTATCATCGAGAGTCGCTAGCGCAGCTACAGCACCTGATAAGTTGGTATTATCAATCGAGATGAAAGCCTCTAGTTTGGCTATCATTTGCGGGTTAGCTACGGCATAGCCGACACGCATGCCAGCGAGCGCACACAGTTTTGAAAAAGTACGCACAACGACAAGGTTATCCGATTGCTGCTGGCTGAGCCATTCAATACCACTCTCAAAGCTAGAGTCTGTCACGTACTCTGAGTAGGCTTCATCTAATAAAAAATAGTGATTGGCTGGTGCAGACTGTACCCAATTTTTTAATGCTGTAGTATCAGTAATCGTTGCAATTGGATTGTTAGGATTGCACAGATAAAGCAAACTAATTCCATCAAAGTCATCAGCGACTTTTTGCATGTTTTGTAAGTCGAAATCGTAGTTTTCAGGCGTCAAAGGCACTTTTACCACGGGTACATCAATGGACGTTGCATATAGCTCAGCATAAGCAAAAGTTGGATGCGGCACGATGACTTGAAAGTTTTTACCTTCTATTAAGGACTTATTTTTTAGCATTTGAACGACAGTGCGGATGTTCTCACTAGAGCCGCTGCCTAGTGAGATCTGGTTCTCTGCTACGCCGTTTATCTCAGCGACTTTGGTGATCAGTGCTGCACGCTGATCGTCTGGATAACGAAAGCCGATATCTAGAGAGTCAATAACAGCTTTTTTGGCAGCCACTGACATACCCAGTGAGTTTTCATTGGAGTTAAGTTCTATCAAATGGTTAGTAAGCACAGTGAATAATACGCCTAGTTTATGACCATTCCAAAAATTCAGTCTTGAATGACAAGCTCAGCTATGAAGCCTGGTACAAGTTTTGGAATGCGATGTGGATAGTAAGGATGGTGGCATATGGTAAGTGGCATTAAAACGTATTACAAGCACCCTACTATTGGAAAAGCCATAAAAAAGGTGAGGTGCTCAATAAGCACGTCACCTTTTTTTATTTATCAAACCAAACTATCAGATTAAATGTGCTTTTAACTCAAGCACTTTATCACGTGTTTTTGCTGCTTCTTCAAACTTCAAATCACGCGACATTTGCTGCATCTGTTTCTCTAGACGTTTGATTTCTTTAGCAAGCAAATCAGGACTGCGTAATATATTGATGTCGACATCTGGTAGATTACTCTTAACAGGGATAGCCTGATTATCATTGGCATCCAAGCTTTCACCCGTATCAATCTTATCAGTGATACTGCGGCGAGCGCCTTTTGGCGTGATGTTATGCTCGACATTAAAGGCAATCTGCTTATCACGACGACGATCCGTCTCGTCTATCGCTTTTTGCATACTTGGCGTAATACGATCAGCATAAAGAATGGCTTTACCATTTAAATGACGTGCGGCACGACCAATCGTCTGAATAAGTGAACGCTCAGAACGCAAAAAACCTTCCTTATCAGCATCAAAGATCGCCACTAGCGACACCTCAGGCATATCCAAACCTTCACGTAATAAGTTGATACCGACCAACACATCATGCACGCCTGTGCGTAGCTCATGGATAATCTGCATACGCTCAACCGTATCAATATCCGAATGTAGATAAGCGACTTTTACATCGTACTCTTTAAGATAGCTGGTCAAATCCTCTGACATGCGTTTGGTCAATGTGGTGATCAATACACGCTCGTCTTTCTCGCGGCGTTTAGTAATTTCTGATAGCACATCATCGACTTGCGTCAAGACGGGACGTATCTCAATCTCAGGATCGATCAGACCAGTTGGACGGACAACCTGCTCTACTACTTGCTCACTGTGTTCAAGCTCATATAATGCAGGCGTCGCACTGACATAAATCGTCTTAGGCTTGATACGCTCCCACTCTTCAAACTTCATCGGGCGATTGTTCATTGCACTTGGTAATCTAAAACCATAATTGACTAAGTTTTCTTTACGTGATCTATCGCCTTTGTACATCGCACCAATCTGAGAGACCGTGACATGTGATTCATCGAGGAACAACAACGCATCTTCTGGAATGTAATCAAACAATGTCGGCGGCGCCTCTCCTGATGGGCGACCAGAGAGATGCTGTGAGTAGTTTTCGATACCGTTACAGTAGCCCAGCTGCTGAATCATCTCAAGATCATACTGAGTACGCTCCTTTAGACGCTGTGCTTCAATCAGTTTGTTGTTATCACGGAAGTATTCTAGCCGTGGCTCTAGTTCTTCGCGGATAGTATGACTTGCTGCCTCTAATTTATTGCGCGGGGTCACATAGTGCGATTTTGGATAAATCGTAATACGTGGCACGCTGCGTACTGTTTTCCCTGTTAAAGGATCAAACCACGTAATCTTCTCGACTTCGTTATCAAATAAATGCACACGTACAGCCAATTGCTCCGACTCAGCAGGATAAATATCTAACAGCTCACCACGCAAACGATAGGTACCACGGCCAAAATCTAACTCGTTACGTGTATACTGCATCTCAACCAAACGCTTGATGGTCGCCGTACGGTCTATGTTATCGCCCACCACAACGTGCAGGAGCATTTTTAGATAGCTTTCTGGATCACCCAAACCGTAGATACAAGATACTGAGGCCACGATAATCGCGTCACGACGCTCTAAGAGTGCGCGCGTAGCAGACAGACGCATCTGATCAATATGATCATTGATGGCACTGTCTTTTTCGATAAAAGTATCGCTGGCAGCAACATAGGCTTCTGGCTGATAATAGTCGTAATAACTAACAAAGTACTCGACAGCATTGTTAGGGAAAAACGATTTAAACTCACCATATAGCTGAGCGGCCAGTGTTTTGTTGTGCGCCATGATAATGGTCGGACGCTGCGTCTCAGAGATAACCTTTGCCATGGTATAAGTCTTACCAGAGCCTGTTACACCTAACAATAGCTGCTCATCCATATCAGAGTTGATACCATTGACCAGTTTTTTTATCGCTTGCGGCTGATCGCCTGCCGGCTCAAAATCGGTAACCATCTCAAAAGCACGACTCGATATTTGCGTCCCTGACGCATTGACACCAGTGATTTCAGCTTCACCTTGGAGCTGTGTGGCCAACTGGTTTAACTGACGCGATGAACGCGGTTCAGGCATTCGCATAATTGATTTCTTCTTATTAACGTTTATAACAATATGGGGTTCAAACGGCGGATTTTAAAGGACAATAACGCCACTTATCTAAGGCTTACAAAGATTATTTCTAAACGAAGCGCGAGTATATAAAAGCGCTATTTGCTATATGTATAGCTTCAATAGTAGCGGATAAATATTGCATCGTTATAAAAAACGCACACAGCCTCTGATAAATTTACAAAGATTTTCACGGTTAACAAACCCTTTACACGACCACCCAACAAAGCCTAACACTCAGGGGTTCCATCATCGATTTAAGCTGCTATTATCGATCATGAATTAACAAGCAAGCATGAATTAACAAGCAAGTAGATGACACTTGATAAAATAACGAAGTTAATTGATCAAGTATCATCAAATAAGAACTAATAAAAATACATTGGATATTTAATTCAATATAATAATTTTAAACAAATAACGGAGTACAATATGAGAGAACGTTACGCAAGTGGAATTTCGGACGAGACTGCAAAGAAAATGATTGATTTGCTAAACGCAAACCTAGCAAACGTTATTGATCTAACTTTAGATGGCAAACAATGCCATTGGAATCTACAAGGTACTGGATTCATCGGTGTGCATCAATTATTAGATGAAACATCAGATCGTATTCTTGAAGTGTCAGACACGATTGCTGAGCGCATTGTTATCCTAGGTGGTCAGCCGAATGGTCTAGCCAGCCGTGTGGCAAAAGAGTCTATCTTGGATGATTATCCAACTGATATTACTGAAGTGGACCAACACGTTCGTGAGCTAACTGGTCGTTATAAAAAAGTAGCAGAGACGTTAAGAGAAGCGATTGCTACTGCTGGTGATGCAGGCGATGAAGATACAGCTGATTTATTCACCGAAGCAAGCCGCATTGTTGATAAAGACGCATGGTTCATCGGTGCCAACGCGCCAAAGAAATAACACATTTTAAGTTAGATGTTTTTTAAGAACTAGACTTAAGTATTAGTTATATATAAAGAGAGAAGCCGTCATAATTGACGGCTTTTTTATGCTTAAATTATTCTCTTTAGAATATAAAAAGATATATGAGTAGCATCTAAGAACTACACTACTCTATACTTTTTCTACTGATCTAACCGACCAAATTTTTGTCTAAACTTAGAAGCTCAGCATTTGGCACCGATAGTGTCAAAATAGCTTCCTGAAATATAGGATTGGCTCGAAATAGGTTTTCAATCTCTTCGAATTTCTGCGCAATCTGCTCTTCTTTTTGGTTACCTTTGATATCTACAGCCGCAACCATAAACATTTTTTTGGGACCGACCCACTCTAGGTGTAGATATGACACACTATCGATATCTGGATGATTGAGTAGTTCGCCCAAGACATACTCATGCATGCGTTCAGCAACTCGATGTCCTACCAAAAAGTCTCGGTTACGACTGATCAAAAAGATAGCGACCGCTCCCAGTAGCAAACCTACAATGATAGAGCCTAGCGCATCCCAATAAGGTTCTCCTGTATAAGCATGCATACCCATCGCGGCAGCCGCAATCACCAAGCCAACAACAGCTGCCAAATCTTCAAAAAACACTCCGCGCAGCGTTGGGTTAGAGGTATCTACCACATAGCCAATCGCGCTAATATCTAACGCCTCTCCATGTTTTTTACTTTGTCTATAAGCCTGAATCAGTGAGAACCCTTCAAGCACAAATGCTACGGCTAAAACAATAAAAGCGACCGTATAATTGGTCTCAGACTCCGTAGCATTCCACTCCTTGATACCAGTATAGATAGAGACAATTGAACCTGCGGTAAATACACCAAACGCAGCAATCATCGACCAAACATAGGATTCCTTGCCATAGCCTAATGGATGGCTCTTATCTGCAGGTTTTATAGATTTCTTTTCTGCCACGATAAGTAACGTGCCGTTACCGGCATCCGCCCACGAATGAGCGGCTTCTGCAATCATCGAAGCGGAGCCTGTCATAAAAGCGGCAACTGATTTTGCAATTGCGATAATAAGATTGGCACCAACCGCAATCAATACCGTAACGAGTGAACCTGAATGCTCATCATTGATTTCAGAATAGTTGTTGGTATTAGAGTTTAGGCTGGTATCATCTGATACTTTTGGATGACTGGCACCGCGAGCACGAGAGGGCTGTGCTTTAGGAGAGGATGACAGATGACGCTGGGGATTAGCGATAGATGGTTTTAGGCTCATGCTGGACTCACTAAAAAACATATTGATACTGAACGTATTTACTATAGATAAATAGATTGGAACACACATCAGCTTAAAGTAAGCGCGCTACAATATCAGTGTCTTTTTAGTGAGTCGTTACACAGGGTAATGATGGCTGAATATTCAGAATTGAAAAGCTATTCATTCTGTTTAGTTTCTTGTTTTATTTAGCCTCATTATCATGCTTATCGAATTTTTGACTTATGCCCTCAAAGTCGCAGCTTGGGCGATGTGAGCTTTCCATACGTTGCTGTTTACGCTCTTTTGCTGCATCAGCTCGGCACTGCTGCATTTCGTTTTTTATATCGAGCGGCGGCGCAGGGGTTGGTTTACCATTGTCATCGATAGCCACCATCGTAAAGTAACAACTGTTGGTATGGCGCACTGTACGAGCACGTACGTCTTCTGCCTCAACGCGAATACCTACTTCCATCGAAGTGTTACCTACATAGTTGACACTCGCTGCAAAAGTAACCAACTCACCCACATAAATAGGCTCACGGAACATCACTTGATCGACAGACAGTGTCACTACATAGTTCCCGCTATAGCGACTGGCACAGGCGTAAGCAACCTGATCAAGCATCTTGAGCAAGTCACCACCGTGTACATTACCGATGAAGTTTGCCATATCAGGTGTCATCAATATCGACATATACAACTCGTGGTTTAGTGGGGCTTTTTTGGCAGTTGAGCTGGTATTGTATTGTGGCATAATATTCCTTAATGGGTTTGACATTTATTATGCCTACCATTTATACAGTAGGTCAGCCTATAGCACAAACAGCCCTCTGTCAGTAAACAGTCTAGGTTATGTAAATCACCGCTCTACAAGTAGAGCGATATGTCAGTACTATATATACAACGTCATAGAGAGCAAGACGATATACCTTAACCTTAGCTCAACCAATGAAAACGATAAGCAAGCCAAGCAACAATCGCACTGACGGAACCTGTCAAAACACCGCCCCACACAAAATCAACCAGCGCCGTATCTAATGTAAATCCTTTATAAAGTGCCAAGTTGGTAAAGTCATAGGTACCATAAGCCATCAAACCAATCAAACCGCCAAGTAAAAAAATATGACCAACTGATGCGCCTGCTTTAATTTGTGGATATAAAACCAATATACAAAGTGCCAGTATATAGAACATATAGAACACACCAGCAGCCATCATATTTGGCTCATCAGCCAAAAGATGACCAATGCGCGACTCATAAAAAGCGCCTTTCATGGTCGTCAACCAAACAGCGTCAACACCCAAGAAAATAACCACAGCGGCAAGATAGATAAAAACGTAGCCCATAATGATATCCCTTATCAAATGAATAAAAACTATAATGTCAGCCGCGGCTGAATGAAATCTAGAAATGCTAAAATACGCGACGATACAGCACTGTTTCTATAATAAACCGCCTGTATCGATTCGCGATTGTTCGGTCTGTCTACCGCCTCAGGCAGTACCTCAACCAGTCGTCCAGACTCTATGTCTTTGCCGATCATAAAATGAGACAACAACGCGATACCTTGATGCGCCAAGCATAGCTGCCGTAGGGTCTCGCCACTACTCGCGGTCATATGAAAACTAAGATCCACGGACGACGTCAATGGCCAACTCGCAAGCTTTGATGCGTCATTAAAACTGATCAATTTGTGATGGATCAAGTCTGCGACATCTGTGACTTGGTTATGGCGATATAAATATTCAGGACTGGCTACCAAACGCAGTTTACTTCTGCCTAGCATACGCGCGTGCAAGTTCGAGTCTTTTAAGTCACCGATTCTGATCGCAAGGTCAGTTTTGTACTCAAGTAAATCGATAATATTGTCATGCGATGTCAAATCAAGCGTAATATGCGGATACTGCTGCACAAACTCACCTACCAATGGCGTGAGTTGATGCAAAACAAACGGACTGGCTGCATCAATTCGTAAGTGCCCACTTGGCGCTTGCTTTAACAACTTAATCGCCTCTTCACCAGTATGCAGAGTATTTAAACTCTCACGTGCATATCGGATAAAGACAAGCCCTTCCTCTGTCAACTCTAAACGTCGCGTCGTTCTATTTAGCAGTGTGCATTGCAGCGTATCTTCAAGTCTGGACACAGCACGAGATACTTTAGCGACCTGCTGATTTAACAAGTTAGCAGCGCCAGTAAAACTGCCCGTATCCACTACCGTCAAAAATATCTCTATATCTTCTGTTCTAGCATGTCCTGTCATTACTGCTACCTTTACAAAACTGACAAAAGTATTTTGTCATTTGTGCTGTTTTTTGCAAACTATAAGTACGTCAAACTACGCACATCATTTAATGCTTAGGATGTCGTTATGCCACTCGCTTTATGGGCGCTCACGCTGAGCGCATTTGCAATCGGGACAACCGAATTTGTCATTGTTGGGTTAGTACCAACTATCGCAGCCGATCTGGGCGTCAGTTTGCCTTCTGCAGGGCTACTAGTCAGCTTATATGCAGTGGGCGTCGCTATTGGCGCACCCATACTTACTGCACTCACTGGTCGCTGGAATCGCAAAATAGTGCTCATGAGCCTCATGGGTTTATTTGTCATCGGCAACTTGCTGGCTTGGCAAGCGCCCAGTTACGAGACGCTGATACTTGCACGTATATTGACCGGTCTGGCTCACGGCGTGTTTTTCTCCATTGGCTCTATGATCGCCACCAGTTTAGTGAGTAAAGAAAAAGAGGCCAGTGCGATTGCCATTATGTTTACCGGACTCACTGTGGCGCTAGTCACTGGTGTACCGCTCGGCACATGGATCGGTCAGCATTTTGGCTGGCGTGCCACGTTTTTGGTCGTCTCGGTACTGGGCGTCATCGCTTTGATTGGCAGCGCTTTACTAGGGTGTGTTGACAATTACCGTAAATGGATAATCGTCGCTGCTAAATAGATATTAGCAGCAAACGACTCATCCGTTTTTTCAGCACGCATGGCAATTTTCTTGAAATCTTTCAGCTTACAGAAGAAGTTCTCGATTAAGTGACGCCACTTGTACATTTCTTTATCGAAATCTCGTTGCTTTAAACGAGAGCGTTTAGGGGGTATGACCGCTTTGCTACCACGCTCTTCTAAGTCTAGCAGTAGCCAATCCGTGTCAAAGGCTCTATCAGCAAGCAATGCACCAAACTCTTTGTCTTTAATTAAAGGTTTAACGCCAGCCATGTCATGCTGTTGTCCTTTCAATAAAGTAAAATCAACAAGGTTGCCTAATGCATCAACCATTGCCATGATTTTAGTGGTCATACCGCCTCTTGATTTGCCAATTGCCTGATGACAAGCCCCCCTTTTGCGCCTTGTCCATGACGATGTACCTTAACAATAGTGCCATCAATCATGGCATACTCTAAATCTGAGTCATTCAGAGCATTAAATAGCTTGCTGAATCTATCGCTTTTTACCCATCGACGGTAGCGCTTATAAACACTGTTCCAGTTACCAAATTCAGGGGGTAAGTCTCGCCACGGACTACCTGTTCGGACAATCCATAGAACAGCTTCGATAAATAGTCGATTATTTACCGCTGTTCTACCAACATCGGTCTCTTTACCTGCACAATACGGTGCTATCTTTGCCCACTGGGCATCACTTAGGGTTAATCTAGTCATAACACTATGATTATCAATTATTCTATATATGTCAACACACCCTAGTACCCAAAAACCTCAAACAATCCATTCCTGCAACATTTAAAGAACAACTGCAAGTCATCGTAAAACCACAATTGCTGCTGATATACCTGATGACTATTCTTGGCTATGGTGGTACGTTTACAGCGTTTACTTACCTTGCCCCTATTTTGGAACAACAGACCAAATTTGCACCCTCTGCTGTTGCCCTCATCATGCTGGTATATGGCGTATCCGTTGCCATCGGTAATATCTGGGGTGGCAAACTTGCCGACAAACGTGGTCCCATCAGTGCGCTTAGTATCATATTTAGCGCACTTAGCATTGTCTTACTGCTGTTTACCTTTACGATGCAGTCAAAAGTTGCAGCGGTGCTGACTATCTTAGTATGGGGTGCTTTTGCCTTTGGAAACGTGCCTGGTCTCCAGATCTACGTCGTCAAACAAGCCGAAAAATACACACCAAATGCTGTCGATGTCGCCTCTGGTCTCAACATTGCTGCATTCAATATCGGTATCGCACTAGGCTCTATTATCGGTGGCAGCGTGGTCGAAAACTTGAGCTTGCAAGATACCGCTTGGATCGGTGCTGTTATCTCTTTGATGGCATTGGCAGTGACACGCTATTCGGGCGCTCTTGATAGACGGTCTACACTAGCTTCCTAAGTCTGTCAGCACATCGGTCTCATACTCTACTACTGGTAGTATGAGACCGCACAAGCTCGACGACCAAATCTTATATACTTATACCGAGACTGTATCTGTCACACCTGCATCGTTAAATGTTCCTTCATTATCTGAGACCGTTTTGTTATTCAAGACAGCAGCTGGCAAATCAGAAAAATGTAAGGTATCGATATTGTTTGGTTTTACTGCAGTGACCTGCACCACACCAATGGTGCGCTCCAAAAACCCACCTTCGCAGTAGCAGAAGTAAAACTCCCACAAGCGTATAAAGGCATCATCATAGCCAAGCGCTTGGATCTCTGTACGCTGTGCCAAAAACGCCGCACGCCAATCACGTAATGTATAAGCGTAGTCAAAGCCATAGTCATGTAATTGCTTGATGACCATATCCGTCTGCTCAGTGAACTGAGTGGTCAACTCTTGGTTAGAGAGCAAACAGCCACCTGGGAAGATATGCGTCTGGATAAAATCGACCGAACCGATGTAATCTTGGTAGTTTTGATCATTGAAGGTGATTGCTTGTAATACCATGAGACCCGTTGGCTTAAGTAGGCTGTCACACTTAGCAAAAAACGTTGGCAAGTACTCATGCCCTACCGCTTCAATCATCTCAATACTGACCAGCTTGTCGTATTGTCCCGTCAGCTCGCGGTAATCTTGCTTGAGTAGCGTGATCTTATCTGACAGACCTGCTGCCTCGACGCGCCGCTGTGCCTCATCGTACTGAGCATCCGAGATAGTCGTGGTCGTCACATGACAGCCATAATGTTTGGCTGCATAGATAGCAAATCCACCCCAACCTGTGCCAATTTCAATCACATTGTCATCAGCGCTGAGCTGTAGACGCTGGCATATGAGTGACAGCTTATGCTGCTGGGCATCACTGAGTGTCATATCAGGCGTGGGATATACCGCCGATGAGTACATCATCGTATCGTCCAAAAACCGCTGATACATGTCATTGCCCAAATCATAATGCGCTAAAATATTAGACTTAGAGCCCGATTTGTCGTTACTACGTAGCTGATGCTTGGCTTTTTCGAACGCCTTACTAATACCTGCAAAACGATTTTCAAGCTTGTTGAGCACGGCTAAGTTGCGAGCCGCCAAGCGAATCAGACCTGTCAAATCATCCGTATCCCATTCGCCATTGATATAGCTGTCCGCAAGCGCGATTGAGCCGCCTAACAATAGCTGGCGATATACGGCGCTATCATGGATTTTTAAGGTGACATGTAGCGGATGGCGACCCACTGCCGAGCTGCTTGCTGCATTGGACTCGACTTTGCCAAAACTGCTCGTCTTTGATTCTGGCTCAGCAAATGTTTCAATTAAAGTAAGACTGCCAAACTGAATATGCTGCAGTGCACGAAATATAAGTTTTCGAGCGACATTGTTTACGCCATCGCTTACTGGCTGTAGCACAGCGCTTTCATTGACGACTTTGCTCATGCGAGCGCTCAATTTCTCTAGTGTTGTGACTGGTGCTCTGTCGGTCGGTCGTGCTGACATCTTATGGTTGTCCTTGTCTAAGTGCTTTGTATTTTGGAATTGAGTATATAAAGGGTATGGCTACGTTTTAGGTTGCTGCATCTTAAGATTTTGACTTTTGAGGTTATGGAGCGCTAATCCTCTAATCGTTCAGGCTTTTTTATGATGCGTACTTTTCTGCTGGCTGTCAGCTAGTTTTTCGTCATAATTGACGTAAGGTACTTTTTTGATCGCGTATAGCTTAAAAGCATGCCAATAGATACGTACTAAAGACGTGGTATTCATCAATGGATTTTTGCGCAAGCTATTACGCACAGAGCGATCTGTCATCGGTACGCCCGATATTTTTATACCCGTTTTTAGGACTTCGCCGCGCTCATCACTGATATTGATAGCGATACGAACCTGTAATCCAGTAGTTGATTGCTCGTCTGCCATATCTGTACTGCTACGCTTAACTGTGACCTGCCAGCGATATAACTGATCAATAGGGTTAAAAGGTGACACGTGGAAGTTTTTATCATGACAGAACTCGGTGTCCTCCCCTTCTAACAAAAACCCATAGTAGTAACGCTTATCCCAAGGCGTATTGGAAACTTCAGCCAGCAAATGCGTCGGTGTCTGCTGCTCGTCAAACCCTAAATAGAAATTGACTGGGCTAAAATACATACCTGCATTGCGGCAAACGAGTAATCCCAACATATCCCCTGTAGGTGTACTGCCTGCATGCTTTAAAAATGCTTGGCTCAAACGCTGCTCTAATGCTTGATCAGGCTGAATATTGTTATCTACCTTTTTATCGTCACTTAGGCTATTAGAATGTTGCAAATAGTCTTCAGGGCAGAACCGTTGTAGCGCCTTTGATTTTGCAGAAAACAAAGGCAGTCCTTTTACCAGCAATTGCTTTGGCAATATCGTACTCAAAGGTGATGTTCTGATAGTCTTATGATCGCTGAAGGCTGCTGTACTGATTTCAGGAAGCGCGTGACCTGCTGCCAGCGCGCTAATATTGACCCCCCAATAGCGATACGGATAAACAAACTTATTGATACTGGGTAGCAAGCGACTGTGCCATGTCGTACCCTCAAATAACTGATGCGGCACCATAGGACGCTTACGAGTTAGATCATGCGCGGGCATAGCATTAGCAGATTGAATGGGTGTGGCCATAGACAGTCTCATTTTTAACGTCATATTTTTATAACATACATTCTTTAAAATATCGTGATATTACTTGGCTTTACGGCGACCAAATAAACCACGTTTTTTAGGTTGGTTGCTATTTCCCGTCTCACTCTGTAGAAGTGCAGCATATTCAACCAGCTCTTGATTGGTGGTCGCAGTCATCACCTGACGCTTATCTAACTTACGCTGTTTTGTGTCAGCCTTTACTGGCAGGTCTTTATAGCGAAACGGCGTATGTGCACTCGTAGCGTCAGGCAAATGTGCTGGATCAACCTCATCTTTGATATCGATATCATGACCGAGCGACTGACAGACACGTAGACCACTGCGTACGCCATCTTCGTGGAAACCATTGAACCAATAGGCACCGCAAAAATGAGTGTGCAAGCCGGCACCAGATATACTTGACCACTTTGTTTGCGCATCAACCATTGTGAGATCAAATACCGGATGACTATAATCAATACTTTTAATGATTTGTTTGTCATCTATATCATGGTTAAGCGTAACCAAATAATTGTGCTTTTTGGTTAGACGTTGCAAGATATTCATATGGTAGGTCAGCACGGGCTTTGCAGGTGTTTTCGTATTTACGTCAGTTTGTTTATCACCTGTTTTAGTACCTGAAATACTCTCATCTATCAGGTAATTCCAACTTGCCCATGCCAATGGCTTCTTAGGTAAAATACTGGTATCGGTATGTAGTACAGCGGTGTTTTTGGTAAAGCGGAAATGACTCAGCACCTCTGATTCATTAGTGCTGGCATCTTTTAAAATACTCAGTGCCGTATCTGCATGACAGGCAAAGATAACTTCGTCAAATACAAGGTGTTCGGTATCGCCATCATCACCTTTGTTCTGGACAGTCAATAACACTTGCTCACCATCACGCGCCACAGACTGGACTGGGCTATTTACTCGCACTTTACCGCCCGACTTGATAAAACGTGGAATCAACTTATTGACGTATTGTTTTGAACCACCTTTGATTGTAAACCACTGTGGACGATTGACCACATCGAGTAGACCATGATTGTCAAAGAACTGCGCAAAAAACACCAGCGGGAAATCTTGCACTTCATCCAAGCTGGTCGACCAAATAGCAGAGACCATCGGCAGCAGATAGTTATCGGTGAACAGCTTACCGTAGCTTTCTTGCGCTAGGTAGCCGCCAAGGGTTTGCGTGGTAAAACCGCTAACATCCTCTCCTTGTACGCGTGCATTATCATAGTCTTGACGCAACTGCTTGATATGGTTATTGAACTGTAAGATATCTTTTATAAATTGCCAAAACTTTGGATTAAGTACGTTTTTGCGCTGTGACAATAAGGTATTTAACGTATGACCGTTGTATTCGAATCGACGCGCCGTGTTTTTTACCGAAAAGCTCATGTCCGTCGATTGAAACGGTACTTGTAGCTCGTGAAGTAAACGAAAGAAATTCGGATAGGTACGCTCATTAAAAACAATGAAACCGGTGTCTATTGCACTACTCTCTTCATTACCGCTCTTTGCCTTTTTGCCATCCTGTAGTGCCACATCAATGGTATTTACATGCCCGCCGATATAATCGTTGGCTTCAAAAACGGTCACCTCATGCTGAATACCCAAATAATGCGCACAAGTCAATCCTGATACCCCTGAGCCAATGATGGCAATACGTTTTTGCACTGGCTGACCGCCTGAACTTTTTATGTTGCTGTTATCAGTATTTTGGCTGGTTGCACGCTTGGCGCGAATAAACGGCATAAAGGCATTCCCTGTTATATTTTTACTATGTTAGTGAGTCATATATTCTATGATAAATTATTTTTTATTCAGCTTTTCACTGACTTGCTGCCAGACCAGATCAGGCAGCGTACCCAATGCTTTTAGTGGCATAGTAAGTTTTTTGGGAAACTCGATAACCTCATGACCGCTATCGATACCATCACGGATGGCTTGACTTGCTTGCTTTGGCGTCTGAATAAACGGCATAGGAAAGTCATTTTGCTTGGTCATTGGCGTCTCGACAAAACCAGGTACGACAAGGCTGACCGACACCTCATGTGGCGCCAAGCTAATTTGTAGCGTTTTCATCAGGTAATGTATTGCCGCTTTTGAGCTACCATAAGCTTCAGCACGCGCAAAAGGCACATAAGCAGATGCAGAGCCGATACCGACAAGGCGACCTTTTGAAGCAATCAGATGTGGTAATACTCCTTCGATAGCATGAGACAACGTACCCATATTGACTGACATGACTTTCATAAATGCGCTGCTATCGAAATTTGGCATGTCCAGATATTCACACATGCCAGCACCGCAAATCGCGAGATCAACCGTTTCGATTTTCGCAAAAGCTTCAACGACTTTATCTCGATCCATAAGATCCAAATCAATCGTTTCTGCACCTAATGACTTAAGTTCGGCTAATGCCTCATCATCCCGGCCAACGGCGTAGACGGTGTGTCCTTCTAACAGGTAATCCTTTGTTAACTGATTACCGATACCAGATGTCGCACCCGTAATGAGAATATGTAGATTTTCAGTAGAATTTGTCATGGTAATTGTCCTTTTTAATATTCTTATAGTATGAAATATATGTTGTAAAGTGTGCCCTTCATCTAGAATCTAAGGAGACTTATCTCGGAAAACCACACGAGGCTCTTCAATGAAGATTATTGGTCTTGCTTGCCGTTAACTGACTGTCTTGTTTCTAACATGCCGTATTGACTCACGCACCGTATTGAGTGATTTTGATTAAGCTATAAGCCATCTTATTTAACAAACCTAAATAATTATAGTGTATGGTGATAGGTTTATTGTTGTGACTTCGCAATTGCTGATATAAAAGCGCAATATCTTCGCAAAGCTTTAGCTATTCAGACAGGCAACAATATTAACAGATGGTACGGTTCGCGATATCGCAACCGTTTACTATCGTTTTGTCATAGAGGCGATAAGACAGCTCTATACGGGCATGCTACAATATCAAGATAGCCATACGTACATTAGTGAACCGGTTCGTTGATGGGCAAATAAAGGCTATCTTCATGACAAAATGAGACTGGCGTTATTATTGTTCAAGCCACTTAACATCTTGTCCTGACAGCTATAAAAACATTAAATCATTCATATCAGATTTTCTCCAATCCCACTCCCATATAAAAAAGGATCTCTCATGAGCGAGTTGCAACTGTCTGACCGCGTCAATAGCATTAAACCTTCTCCTACGCTAGCGATTACTAACAAAGCCAAAGAACTAAAAGCAGCTGGTAAAGATATTATCGGTTTGGGCGCTGGCGAACCTGATTTTGATACCCCTGATCACATCAAAAAAGCGGCAATCGATGCAATCAATGACGGCTTTACCAAATATACTGCTGTCGATGGTACGCCAGAGCTAAAAGCCGCTATCATAGAAAAATTCAAGCGTGACAATAATATCAGCTACGAGCCAAACGAGATCCTAGTATCAGTCGGTGGTAAGCAGTCATTCTTCAACCTTGCCCAAGCCTTTATCAACCCTGGCGACGAAGTCATTATCCCAGCACCATACTGGGTCAGCTATCCTGACATGGTTATCATCGCAGAAGGCGTACCAGTCATCGTTAAGTGCCCAGCTGAACAAGACTTTAAAATCACCCCTGAACAGCTAGAAGATGCCATCACTGACAAAACCAAAATGCTGGTACTGAACAGCCCTTCTAACCCGACTGGTATGATTTATACGCTAGATGAGCTAAAAGCCATTGCTGAAGTATTGAAAAAGTACCCACACGTCTATGTGGCATCTGATGATATGTATGAGCACATCCGCTGGACAGGCGATAAGTTCTACAATATTTTAAATGCAGCGCCTGAGCTAAAAGACCGTGCCATTATCTTGAATGGTGTGTCTAAAGCCTATGCCATGACAGGCTGGCGTATCGGATATGCTGGCGGCCCTGCCAAAATCATCGGTGCGATGAAAAAAGTACAGTCACAGTCTACTTCATGCCCAACGTCTATCAGCCAGGTTGCTGCAACCGCAGCGATCAACGGTGATCAAAGTGTGCTTGAGCCAATGATTGAGGCGTTTGAGAAGCGTTGTGACTTGGTTGTAGATGGTCTAAATGCTATCAAAGGTATTACTTGCCTGCGTCCTGATGGCGCATTTTATGTGTATCCAAACATTGTGCCACTTATCAAAGCGGCTGGTTTGTCTTCTTGTACTGAGTTTTCAGCTTGGTTATTAGATAAAGTTGGTGTGGCAGTCGTACCTGGTGATGCTTTCGGTCTTGGTGGCTATATGCGCATCTCTTACGCGACTGACGAGGCTACTTTAAAAGATGCTTTGTCACGTATCGAAAAAGCCGTTGCTGATTTAGACGTTGCTGAGTAAATTGTAAACGCTAATTGGTGTTGCCAATATTCTAGTAGATCTCGTATCTTGACAAATAAAGACGCCACATATTCTCTATGTGGCGTCTTTTTTAGGCAGTCTTTGGTTAGTTTTTGACAGAAACCTTCTCTCAAGCTATTAAAATGATAATTTTTACTAATTATGCAAAAAAACGCTTGACGTATTTTTTATCTTTGCTAGAATACGCCCCACTTAGCAAGAACTCGTTAGAGACTTCTAAGGCTCGTTGTAAGCGATCAAATACTTACAGCCTATTCTCCAATAGCTCAGTTGGTAGAGCAACGGACTGTTAATCCGTGTGTCCCTGGTTCGAGCCCAGGTTGGAGAGCCACATTTTAGTAGTAAACCTTTTGAGTCACTATAGATTCAATTATGGCATTTGCCAAAACCCCCATCAGTTTGATGGGGGTTTTTTTATGGCTATAATATGAAGGAAACTCTGCACTTATTCTAACTCTTCGATCAGCGCCTGCATTTCTTTTATCTCACGTTTTTGGGCTTCAATAATATCATCGGCAAATTATAGCTGCTGAGCGATGGACTCAATATCTGCATATACTTGATTTATACCGTCCTTATTCATTTGCATAATTTGATAAGGCGAGAACTGGTCTTGATACTCCATACCTGGGCTACCGACTGGCATACCAGGTACAGCGAGCCCAATAGCTTGCTCTGGTGGGTTCTGTAAAAACTCTGCCACATACTTCGCCGGGACATGACCTTCAAAGATGTAGCCATCGGTCGTCACTGCCGTGTGACAAGAACGCATCTCATTAGGAACGCTATAGCGGTCTTTAATCAATGACAAATCAGCTGGGTGCTGGGCTGTCGAGACTAGCCCGTGCGTCTGTGCATGATCTATCCACTCTTTACAGCAACCACAGTTGGCATCTTTGTAGACGGTTGCAGATACATTCTTCAAAATACCAGTCTGGCTTGCTTGTGTCGCTGCTGTAGACTCTACTACCGCTTCAACGTTTGCATCTTTACTGGTATTGACACTTACCTCATCAGTATTATCAGACTGTGCGCATGCCGACAATAGAAGCGCAGTAACCAATACAGCTGCCCCGCGGATTGGCATTAGCAAATACTGACGAGGTTTGAGGATGGTGTTCACAGTAAGCATTGTCATTTTATACCCTCATTTTAGGTAAAACACGGATTGCATGGAGACCTTATCATGCCCAAACAAAGCTGATCATCGATACATTTATCAAATTGGCGTTCTAGTAAAGCGGGCTTGCTAATGCTTTGATTAGCTTGACAGCATAGGCAACCAAACAACCAAAGCTAACAATGTTACGAGTAGCACAGGAGGCGTAATCAACAAGCCTATTTTTATATACTGTCCCCAGCTGATTTTATAGTCTTTTTCTGCCAGTACATGCAACCATAATAAAGTGGCAAGACTACCAATCGGTGTAAACTTGGGGCCCAAATCATTGCCGATCACATTGGCATAAATCATCAGCTCTCGCGTCGCTGCGGGCACTTGAGCCTGATCAATCGCTAGCGCGCCGACCAAAGTCGCTGGCATATTATTCATGATAGACGCGATAATAGCAGATAAAAACCCAGTTCCTACTGTGGCAATGACTGCGCCCTGCTCTCCCAACCAATTAAGGATTTGTGCGCCATATGCAGTGAGACCTGCATTACCTAAACCATAAACCACCAAATACATACCAATGGAGAATAACACGATTTGCCAAGGTGCATTACGTAACACCTCACTCACAGAAACGACTGCACTGCGCCCGCCTTGCCACAAGCGACCAGCAATGGCCATCAAAACAAGGGCGGCCGCACCAGTGACAAGTGAAATCGGCAGCCCTAACGGTTCAGTCGCAAAATAGGCAAGAAGCAGCAAGCTCAATAACGGAAATGCAGCCCGAAACACCAATGGATCTGTAATAGCAGACTCTGGAGCACTTAAGTTATCAACTGGATAGCGCTTAGGGATATGACGCGCGTAAACAACCCATAGTACCAGTAGTGTCGCCAATACAGACACGATATTGACGGGTACCATGACCGCCGCATAACGACCAAACCCAATATCGAAATAATTGGCACTGACGATATTAACCAAGTTTGACGTAACCAAGGGCAGACTTGCCGTATCAGCGATAAAGCCTGTTGCGATGATAAATGCCAAAGCTGACGGCGGCGAAAAATTCAAACGCAGCAAGATAGCAATCACAATGGGTGTTAGTAATAGCGCTGCCCCGTCATTGGCAAAAAATGCAGAAATAAAGGCGCCAAGCACGACAATCATCGGAAATAGCAAGCGCCCTTGACCATTACCTAGCCTTGCCACATGTAGTGCCGCCCAGCCAAAAAACCCTGCCCGATCTAGGATAAGCGAGATGATAATCAGCGCCACAAAAGTAAAGGTTGCATCCCAAACAATATCCCAAACAATACCGACATCTGATAGCTGCACCACACCGAACACCAACGCGACAAGCGCGCCACCCATAGCGCTCCAGCCGATACCCAATCCTTTAGGCTGCCATATAACCAATACTAAAGTAACCACAAAAATAGCAAATGCAAGCATGATGCAACCTTACTTAAGCTGACTTTGTTCAGCCGATTTTTTATAAAAGACTAGATCGATTTTTGATTAACGCGATTTGATACTTGCTCAGCACTTTCAACGCGTTCTGAATAGCGATCGGTAAGGTATGCTGAGCGTCCGCGTGTGAGCCAAGTAAATTTCACCAGCTCTTCACAGACGTCAACCAGACGCAGGTATAAAGGCGACATATCCATACGATTGTCATCGTTGAACTCTAAGAACGCTTTAGGGATCGAAGATTGATTAGGGATAGTAATCATCCGCATCCAGCGTCCGAGAATACGCATTTGATTGACCGTATTAAAGCTCTGACTACCACCACTGACTTGCATCAGCGCTAGTGTTTTACCCTGAGTGGGTCGCACGCCACCTAGTGACAATGGTATCCAGTCGATTTGTGCTTTCATGATACTAGTGATACTGCCATGGCGCTCTGGACTCACCCACAGCATGCCTTCAGACCACTGTGCCAGCTCCCGCAATTCTTGCACTTTTGGGTGGTCCGAATCTACATCGTCAGGCAACGGCAAACCAGATGGGTCAAACATCTGCACTTCACAACCATACCAACGTAGCAACCGGCTCGACTCTTCAGCAGCTAATCTAGAGAATGAGCGCGCGCGGACAGAGCCGTACAACACCAGTATTTTGGGTGGGTGACGTGAATCATTTGGTGCAATAAGAGACTTAATATCGATAGGCTGTAGATTATCGATATCAATATTGGGCAAGTCATCAATATTAGAGGTCGTCATAGATGGCTGCGTAGCCTTAGCGTTTACCATGAGAGACAACCTCGCCATCTTCTTTGGTAAAGCTGCTTATTGGGTTATCTAACAGCTCAAAAACTCGCTCTGAAGGACGACATAAAGCTGCGCCCTTTTCGGTTACTACGATAGGACGGTTGATTAAGATAGGATGCGCGATCATCGCATCGATAATGTGATCGTCAGAGAGTTCAGGATTATCTAGCCCTAGCTCATCATTGATAGCTTCTTTGCTTCTTAATAGTTCTCTCGGAGAGATTTGCATTTGCGCTAATAGCTCAACCAAACGATCGCGCGTCGGTGTATTTTTTAGATACTCCACTACTTCTGGCGTTTCGCCTGATGCCTTAATAATAGCGAGGGTATTACGAGAGGTACCGCAATTAGGGTTATGAAAAATCAATGGCTTCATAGTGATATTACCTATTAAGTGTGTGTCTTTTAAGTGAAAGGCGTTTAAGTGAGTGCCGTTATTGAATGGATAATAGGTTTAATGATGGCTTTGTTCGGCAGACGCATCCATTCGGCAGCCACTCAAACTATCCATAAGTGAGGCGCACAGCTCTGGATGCCCTGCACAGCAGTCTTGGAGTAAGAATTGAATGACGCTGTCCATATGGGAGAGTGATGCTCGATAAATGATTTGCCGACTGTGTCGTTGAGAGACTACCCAGCCTGCTCGTGCTAGCACCGCTAGATGAGCTGACATCGTATTGTGCGGCACACCAAGCTGACGGGCTATTTCGCCCGCAGGGAGACCTTCAGGCTCGTGGCTGACCAGCAGCTTAAAAGCCTTTAATCGAGTATCTTGAGAGAGCGCAGCAAAGCTTGCAATAGCATTAGTTATTTCCATATGTCCAATAATACAGACATATTAAAAATAGTTCAATGTTTTTTGAACGAGGTTTTCATTTCTTAGAGGTATCAGGCATTATTCATCATGGCATGATAAATCAAACCAACGCACCTTAGTAATGCACCACAAGCATTAGCAATTATCAGTTTCAGAAGTAAGACTGGATAGGAAATAATTTGATGCTACGGCTTGATATAGTATTACCTACCTTGGCAACTTATTATTTTTTTGCGCGTTTAAATACCCTACCAACATGAATCAAGCTAATTAGCTTAATTAGCGGTTTGATAAGTAGTTGTGCGCTGCCAAGGATGAATAGCCATGTACCGTCCGTCGTCAACGATTCTTTCAAAAAGAAAAAGCTACCAATCAAAAACCAAACAGCAATGAGTAAATCATTCACTGCACCCAAAGCGTCATATCGTCGCTGTATGACAATATGCTCTTGCCCAACATCAACATCTAATGCCTTGTGGTCACTCAAAATTTATCCTTTACTTGCATGTATTTGAGTCATAGATATATCAATTGGCCAGCATCTCTGTCAACAAGCTACTGTAAAAAACCTACTAAATAAGACGTCTGTTTTTAACTTCACTAACTAACGTTCAATAACTTTATTACATTTATAGAATTTTTAAACCTGAAAACAGCATACATGAGACGCTAAATATCGATCCAAAAAATCGCTGTTTATTGGATGAATACCTATATAAATATAAAGTTAATATATGTTATTGTATATTGATAGATATTAAGAAAATCTCAGTGAGTAAGAATTCAATCAGACAAATCAATGTAACTAGTAAGATGCTACTGGCAAAAATCTCATTTGACATAATTATAATAAGGAAAAGACCATGCTATTAGAAAAAATTAAAACACCTGGACTGTCTCACCTATCCTATTTGGTAGGCTCTGGTGGTAAGGCAGCGGTGATTGATCCGCGTCGTGACTGCGCGATATATGTAGAAAAAGCGCGTGCAGCAGGGCTTGAAATCACACATATTTTTGAGACGCATCGTAATGAGGATTTGGTCTCTGGCGCCCCTATTTTAGCAGCCTTGACAGGGGCTATCGTCTTGCACGGACCAAACCCAGAACAACCTATTGTCTACGCTCAGACAGCACGTAATGGTGATTGCTTCATCATCGGTCAACTTGAAATCCATGCTCTGGAGACTCCTGGCCATACCGATGATCATCTGGCTTATGCACTGTTTGATACCGCATATCCAGACAAAGCCGTCGGCGTCTTTACAGGCGATGCACTATTCGTCGGTGATGTGGGCCGTACCGATTTCTATCCTGATCGTCGCAGGGAAGTGGCAGGTCTACTTTATGACTCGTTACAAGACATTCTAGCACTTGGAGATCAGGCCATTATATATCCCGCTCACGGTGCTGGTTCAGTATGTGGCTCAGGTATGGCGGAGCGTGAGTTTTCTACTGTTGGTCATGAACGAATGAATAACCCGCGTTTGCAGATTACTGATCGTGAGGCATTTATTGACTTTAAGACTAACGAAAACCATTATCAACCGCCCTACTTTAGGTTGATGGAGCGTCTCAACATGGAGGGCGGTGAAGCACCTCCTACTGTTATGCGTCCTCGTAGCCTCTCGCTCAAGCAGCTGCATGACTGCGGTGCCGATCATCTCATCGATATTCGTGAGCCAATGGCCTATGCATCCGGACACCTGCCTGAATCGATGAGCTTACCTGTCAATATGCTACCTGCATTTGCTGGGTGGTTTATTGAGGAAGGACAAAGCTTGGCACTGATTGCTTCTGATGAAGAGCAACTAGCGACTGCAATGGAGCATCTGGTACGCATTGCTTTTGATAATATTGTCGGGGGCTATGTGGGTGTCGTTCCTGCTGCTGCCCAAGGCGCGCGGATGCAGCGAACCCCTATGATTGACACCTCTGAAGTAAAAAATCGTCTGGACAATGCTCAGAACTGGACTTTGCTAGATGTACGTGATATCGACGAGAGAAACGATAGTGCGATTGAAGGCTCACAGCATATCTATGTTGGTCATCTGAACAAGCGTTGGCGTGAGCTCGACCAGAGTCGCCACTATACCTTGATGTGTGCCAGCGGAGCTCGAGCAACGATAGCAGCAGGATGGCTTGCTAGTCGAGGTTTTGAGCATATTGATATCTATCTAGGATCAATGGGCGCATGGCAAGCAACGCGTGACTAACCCTCTATCTGTAGCTAGAGCCTATAATGAGCCAAACGTGTCATAAATTATAGATAATACACTTTAAGCAAAGCTCCTTTAAAACGCTGTATCTAAAATAAATATGATGACCCTTCTTTTATTCAATACAAGACTGATGTAAAAGAAGGGTTCACGCTCTAGCTGACCTTTAATTGATATGACTTAACTACATATAAATTATAATTCTAGATTATAACTCTTACTATATTTTCTTATCTGACTTATAACTCATAAAACATAGATAAAAACACAGGCACAAAAAAACCCCAAACAACCTAATGTTTGAGGCGAAACTTGCTTAAACTCGAAAGTCTAAATTCGTTTTAAATATGGCGCAGCGGACGGGACTCGAACCCGCGACCCCCGGCGTGACAGGCCGGTATTCTAACCAACTGAACTACCGCTGCTTAGGTCGTCTTAGCTTCTTGCTCTTGTTTAAGGAGCCCACTTGCTAAGAAGTGGTGGGTGATGACGGATTCGAACCGCCGACATTCTGCGTGTAAGGCAGACGCTCTACCAACTGAGCTAATCACCCTTCGAACAATTGCGATGCAATTTATTCAACATCAACTGAGCTCTAAGTTTGTCACTAAGCTCTGCTGCTGTGGGTGTGTATTATATAGATTTATACATGGGTGTCAAACGCTATTTTCTACTTTTTGAGATATTTTTGACGTTTTTATCCAAATATTTAGCAAGCATATGTTTTTGTTGATTTTATATTTTTCCAAAAAATCAAAGTTTTTGGGATATGCCATTTATTTATTCGCTAGTGTCTGCTCAATATCACTTTTGATTGCTTCTGGCTTAGTCGTTGGGGCATAGCGGTCAATAACTTGCCCTTGACTATCGATCAAAAACTTCGTGAAGTTCCATTTGATACCGTCGGTTAGCACACCACCTTTCTGATCTTTGAGCCATTCGTAGATAGGATGAGCATCTGCGCCGTTGACATCGGTTTTTGCCATCATAGGGAAGCTGACGCCATAGTTCTTTTGGCAAAACGCGCCAATCTCATCATTACTGCCTGGGTCTTGGCTACCAAATTGATTACAAGGAAAGCCGACAACCACCAGCCCTTGATCCTTGTACTGTTGATATAATGATTCCAACCCTTCGAACTGCGGCGTAAAACCACATTTGCTTGCCGTATTAACGATTAGCAATACGTTGTCTTTATAATCAGAAAATGCTTGCGAGCTACCGTCCATACGCTCAGCGGTAAAATCATAAATAGTACTCATTATTCATCCTTAAATTGAGGTTTGGTTATTTTTGGTGTTGGTTCAAAAGCTTTATCTTCTTAATGATATGAATAGTAAAAAATATTGAAAAGGAAGCACTTTGTACTTCCTACTCACACTGCTAATAATAAAACCCTACTTCTCAGACTTATCTAAATCAATAGATACTGAGTTGATGCAGTAGCGCATACCTGTCGTCTCAGTAGGTCCATCTGGGAATACGTGACCCAAATGGGCACCGCAGTTGCTGCAGGTGACTTCTGTGCGAGTCATACCGAGCGAGTTGTCAACGTGCTCGTCAATCGCGCTGTTGTCGATACCTTGATCAAAACTTGGCCAACCGCAGCTAGCATCAAACTTGCTGCTCGAATCAAACAAGCTAGCACCGCAGCCCTTACAGCGATAGACGCCATCATCAGTTGCGTCGTTGTACACACCTGTGAATGGACGCTCCGTACCTTTCTCACGCATCACGTGGTATTCATCAGCACTTAGACGCTCTTTCCAGTCAGCTTCAGTCAGTTGGCTAATCTCTTCTTTGCTTAATTGATTATCTTGCATAATTTATCCTTATTCGAGTATTTATTGTCTAATCTCGATAACTGTTTTATCGCCATATAATTATGAAAACGATGTGCCCTATCTGTTGGTTATTGCCTCACTATTCAAGGTATAAACAAAGGGAGTGCTGCTAATATTACGAGATACGTAGCATTGCTAATGAGATTGATTAAGCAAAATATAGCAAATTACCTCTACATAATAATGGGTAAAGATGTAATTTTGATACGTCTAACGCCTATTATTTTTATACAAACATTCCTAATCGAAGAGTTGTTTATAGCTAATGCAAGTATAACTTGCATATAAGATTATTTGTTTAAAACTATTTGCAAAACACTTTTGAATGCAATAATATCTTGCATTAGTATTAAGTAAAAACACGTATCTCAGGTTATGAGTCTACTAATCAATGAAGGTTCCAACAACAATGTCTGATGATAAGAATAAAAGCACGCAAGCAGAACGGTTGGTCCAGTTGCGACATGACAAAGGGTTCACCGCTGAACAATTGGCACAAGCCATGACAGCTGCTGGTGCCAAGGTCAGTCGCGGCGCTATCTCAAACTGGGAACGTGGCACCAATGGCATCGTCTCATCAAAGCTGCCCACACTTGCCCGTATTTTGGGGTGTAGCGAAGGCTACCTGCTACGCGGAGAGCTAAAGGGCGAGCGCACTGACAACGATGAATCAACTGTATCTACAAAACAGATTACGCAAGATACAGATGCCGACATAGCTACTGAAATAGCTACTGACATAAATGCGACGTCACATAATCAAATAAATACCAAAACAGACACTATTCAACCTGCTATGTCTTCTCATACTGGCAAACACACACACACTCATTCGACGAACGGTCACGCTATGAACACCATCAAAAAATCTGACAAACTGCAGAACGTCTGCTACGACATTCGTGGCCCACTATTACAGACTGCCAATAAAATGGAGGCTGAAGGCAAGCGCATATTGAAGCTTAATGTCGGTAATCCAGCACCGTTTGGTTTAGAAGCGCCCCATGAAATTTTGCGTGATGTTGCCATGAACCTATCTGAAGCTACTGGCTACTCAGACTCACAAGGCATCTTCTCAGCGCGCAAAGCCATCTTGCAGTACTACCAATCTAAAGGACTGCTGTCAGCGGTGGATGTGCGTGACGTTTATCTAGGTAACGGGGTCTCTGAGCTGATTGTGATGACCATGCAGGCGCTGATGAATGATGGCGATGAGGTACTGATTCCGATGCCAGACTATCCGCTTTGGACAGCGGCTGCTAACCTCGCTGGTGGCACCGCTGTACACTATCGCTGTAACGAAGAAGACAACTGGCACCCTGATATCGAAGATATCAAATCTAAAATTACCAGCAAGACAAAAGGCATCGTGGTTATCAACCCCAACAATCCAACAGGTTCCCTGTATAGCGATGAGCTACTAAAACAGATTATTGAGGTTGCCAAAGAGTACAATTTGATCATCATGGCAGATGAGATTTATGATCGTATTCTTTATGATGATCACGTGCACACCCCTATGAGCACCTTAACCGATGAAGTACTGGTGCTCTCATACAATGGCTTGTCAAAATCACACCGTATTGCAGGGTTTCGCTCAGGCTGGATGATGGTATCTGGTCGCAAGCAGCACGCTACTGACTTCATTGAAGGCTTGGATATGTTAGCCTCCATGCGCCTTTGTTCTAATGTTCAGGGACAGTATGCGATCCAAACCGCTATGGGTGGTCACCAAAGTATGCAAGAGCTAACCTCTGAAAAAGGTCGCCTATATAAGCAGCGCGAAATGGCGGTCTCACGTCTTAACGCAATTAAAGGTATTTCTTGTACCATGCCCCAAGGCGCATTTTATTGTTTTCCAAAAATGGATCCAGAGGTCTACCCTATCAACGACGACATGAACTTTATGATGGACTTACTGGTCGAAGAAAACGTATTGATGGTGCAAGGAACAGGGTTTAATTGGGACAAACCGGATCATTTCCGCTTGGTATTTTTACCTAACCTGCACGACTTAGAAAACGCGATGGATAGACTGGATCGGTTTTTTGCAAAAAAACGCCAACAGTTCGGTACCGATTAAACATACAGTTAGTAAACGAAACAAAAAAACGCTTATTAGCATGAGGCTAATAAGCGTTTTTTGTTGTTCTGAGTATGGTCGCAATCTAAATATCGCGACAAAGCACATACTAAAAGATGTTTTTCAAAACAATATAGCTGATCGCTGATAGTCCAGCAGCAACTGGCAAGGTGATTACCCATGCAAGACCAATTGGCTTCATTAGCGCCCAATTCGTATCTCTATTGACGATACCAATACCAAGTACAGCACCTACCAAAGTATGCGTACTAGATACCGGTAGACCTAAGGTTGATGCACCCATAACAACCGCAGCAGCAGCAAGCTCTGCTGAGAATCCTGACGCAGGATGCATTTTTGCTAGATTGGTACCAACCGTTTGAATCACTTCTTTACCGATGAACCAAAGACCTACGATCAACGCAACACCAAAAGTCAGCATAACAGCTGGCGGTACTGCTGCTTGTGAGGCAATCTCATTGGTACGGATAACGTCCATGATGGCAGCAAAAGGACCAACCGCATTAGCGATATCGTTTGAACCATGACTAAAGGCAAAGGCTGATGCGGTAAATACCTGCATCCAGCTGAACATAATAAAAGTAGCCTTGGTCAGATCTTCTTTGTGCTTACCGCGAATACTCTTGGTGTAGATAAAGGTCGCCAGCCAAACAAGGGCTGCAATCATACCCATGATCAAGAAACCCTGCAGCGTGGTCAGATTACTATTAACGTTTTTAAGACCTTTAAACACGACCAAAGAAGTCATGACTGCGCCGCCCAATGCAGCAATAATAGGCACCCATTGCTTAAGCGCTTTTAGCGTATCAAGATTACTACGCTCGTTTTCGATTTCATAAAGCTCTTTGTAGTAATCAGTTTCTAAGTCTGTGACGACACAATCATCATCTTTATAGATTTCTTGATCACGTAGCATCGCTGAGGTATAAGCCAGCTGTTCTGACTCTGTCAAACCATCCAAAAACTCTTTATGATTTTGCTTTAGTACCTTTTTATTGGCTTTTAGCTCACCGATATGGGCTTCTGTTTGATCATTATACGCAATGATATTTTTCTTAATGAGACCATATAGGATATATGCTAATACACCACCTAGCAGCGGTGATAGAACCCAAGAAATAGCGATGGTACCAACCGTACCCCAATCTACGGTAGATAGTGCAGTAGCGCTACCACCCAAATCGAATCCTAGAACGATAGAACTACCAATGACACCGCCGATAATAGAATGGGTCGTCGATACTGGTAGCCCCCTGCGTGTGGCAAATAGCAGCCAAAATGCAGCGGCGATCAATGCTGAGAGCATGACATAAATAAACTGATTGGGTGTGACTGTCAAACCATCTAAGTCGACAATACCTTTACGAATGGTATCGGTAACCTCACCACCTGCCAATACCGCACCAGAAACTTCAAATATCGCGGCTACCCCTAGCGCTTGGGGAATGGTTAGCGTTCCTGCCCCTACCGAAGTACCGAAGGAATTGGCAACATCGTTACCACCGATGTTGAATGCCATAAAGACACCAAACGCGGTTGCCACAATGAACAGCGTCGTTTGCTGACGCATGGTGTAATCTAAACCCCACCACAAAAAGTAGACGGTCATCGCAATTAATAGAATGGCAAAAAATAGATTTACTTTCATAGAGCCGACTGGTTGAGTTGGCTCTGTAGAACTGTTGCTAATACCCATACGTTGATACGTCCTGCGTAAGCTGATTGAAATTATATGCGATTAGGACATTGCGTAGCATTTAAGCAGATGATGGTAATCTGCATTTCGACTGCTTGATATGTGCGCAATGTGTTTTCTAAACAGTGAACTTAAAATAATGAACTTTTAACATGCTATTGCTGCCGTAATCCTAAATCTATCGTTGCTTTTGCACGTCTGATTTAGGTCGATAATAGTAGGTCAACAAGAAATACTCCCTACCAAAAACACATCACTCCATATATCACAAAGCCGCAAGGTATAGTGCTCAATCATTCGATTACAGCATCTCGCGGCTTACAACTCTGATAGTGGTACTGTTTTTATTTATCTCTAGTACGGCAGTAATATTGGTTGAATCTCTGCCCTAATCATAAAATATTCGTTTACTAGGAGACTTTATGACATAACAGAGGTAATTTTGCCCCTATTATATTAAATATAATCACATAATGCATAATGATATTGCAAGATTTGTAACTGGGAATGTGTACGTTTGATGTCACTCTTTCTCGATGACAGATTGGATTGAGTATGTTTTGTTCCATTAGCCTATTAATGGGTAACTTGTAGGCGCTATCAACAGTGAGCTGTCAGTATAAACCACTGTCAAAAATTACTATTCAAAGCATGACCATCACAGGCCTAACTATTAAAGTCCAGACACTAAAGCGCAGACATTGGAGCCAAGTTATGAAAACCAAAACATCAAAACTCTAATAGTGAAACCTAATCATTAAAAATTAGTCATTTTATTCAGCTACTGCCGATAGCTGCTCAATCGCATGATCTAACACATCCAAACGTGCTTGGCGTTTTTCATTGGTGGCAATAACACACCATGGCGCTGTTGCTGTGTCTGTACGTGCCAGCATATCCGCGGCAGACTGCACATAATCAGACCACTTATCACGGTTGCGCCAGTCATCATCAGTCAGCTTAAATTGCTTGTGCGGTGTGTCTTTACGATCCTCAAAACGTTCAAGCTGCTCTTTTTTGTCAATAGCCAACCAGTATTTGATAACCAACGTTCCTGCAGCTGCCAAATCTGACTCAAAACGGTTGATTTCATCATACGCGCGCTGCCATTCGTCATTGGTTGCAAACCCTTCAATACGCTCAACCAATACGCGCCCATACCAAGTGCGATCAAAAATAGCGATACGACTGATACGATTGGTTTGCTCAGCAGGCAATCTGGTCCAGAACCGCCATAAGTAAGGATGCTGGGTCTCGTATAACATCGGTGCGCCAATATTATAAACTTGATACTCACGTGGATCGAGCGCTGCCACTAGTCTCTTAATCGCACCGCCTTTTCCAGCGGCATCCATGCCCTCAAAAGCAAAGACGATATGGCGACCTTTGCGCGCACGTAATAGCTCAGCAAGACGCGCTTGCTTCTCTGCCAGTGCTTCGCGGTAGTCAGACTTACTGATTTTTGAGTCGTCTATATCGGTCAGTTTCTTAGGTATCTTGACGGGCTTAAAGGGCTTTTTATCAGCATTTGACTGAGACTTTTTCTTCTTAGATTGAGATTTTTCAGCTTTTGGATCACTTTTGCGACTACTTACCAGCGAGGCTTGCATGGCATGCAAGACTTCATGACAGAAGTTATCAGCGGCTACAGACTTGTCGTCGCCATCGATAATAATCCAATCACCTTGCTGTTCGAGTAGCGTCGCTGCCACCTCATTAAATGTTTCGATGACTTTTTTACTGTTCCAGTCTATTTGATACAAGAACTGCGGATCCGCTTCATTATCTTTCAAACGACTTTGCAACGTGTCAGCGTCAACATGAAACCAGCATTTCAATACTCTGGTATGATTGGCCACAAGATCTTGTTCAAACGCTTTTAACACTTTTAATTGCTGCTGTAGATAGTCTTGCCATTGAGCAATAGGCAGTGCGTCTGTGTCGATACTATTATTCATTAACTGAGCATTCGTAGACTGATCTTGGTCACTTTTATCATCCGATGGGGCCAATCGCATGATGTTGTATAGCAAGTCAGCATACCAATTACCAAAATACACCATCACATCACCATGGCGCGGCATATCACTCGTATGGGCTTGCCAAATAGGCTGATAGCTTAGTGGTGCCTGACCAATGGTTGCTTCAACCTTGAGTAGTCTTGGATCAACCCACTGTCTGAGCTGCTTAACTGATGTGCCCTTACCTGCCTGCTCCATCCCATTGACAAGCACCAATAGTCCTGTTGGTTTGTTGGTGGTTTGCTGACGCGTGGCTCTTAGTGCATATTGCGCTGTCACTAGCGCCAGTCTCAGCGCATCCTCATCCATAGAGAACTGACTCAAAGGATTGGGCGTTAGGCGCTGCTCGACGACTTGCTCACTAAATTGTGCACTCACCGCTTGTAGTGACGCAGGTTCAGTAGTATCATTTTTTTGGGACATGATTGGACTCGCTTTTATTTATAGTAACTGTATTTTTGGTAGCTATATTCTTAGTAACTTTGTCTTTATTAAATGACGTTTTTGCTGATCTTTATTATTGCTCGGTCATTTTGTTGTCAGATAATATCAAAACCTTTGACCAAGAAGCCTGTCATGAAGAAGCTGTTAATTAAAAAGCTATGCGTTAAGAAGATTTCCGCTAAGTGCTTCTGCATACAGCGGATATTGCTAGCAAAACGTTCTTTCAACTGTCTTTTCGGCTATTTTTATCTCACTTAATCATAGCACCACGTCAATCGAGTAAATAATAGTGCTATGTAACAGTTTGGCATTTGTATTCTTATTTATTTTCTTTTAAGGTGAACACAATTTTTAGTGCTTGTTAACATAGATACTCAAACACTCACTACATCAAATCAACATACCTACTTTTTATAATTTTAAAATATTATTTACCTCTATAGGATTTACTGCCATGGCCGCTTTAGCTGATCTACAACAGCACTTGAACCGTTTTTGGGCACTACCTCATCATCAGGATGAGCAATTGAGCATTAAGCTCAAAGAAGTACAAACATGGCAGCAAGCACGCATACGTCATACTCATCGCGCACTGTTTGAACAGCCAAAAAACCAGCTAATGGCAGATTATTTTTTGACCCAGTTATATGGGGGTGATGAATTCAAGGTGTTGGCTGAACAGCTAGCACGTATATTGCCAAAAGCCAAAAAACTAGAACGTCTTGCCAAAGAGTCTGCGTTAGAAGCTGGTAGCATGGGTATTCAAGCCGCGATTTTAGCCATTGAGCTAGATTTGCACTTAGCACAGTGGCTGCTCGATCAAGACTTGCCTGTGAACGAAGACAATATGCTGGCCGCTTACCGTGCTGTGGACGAAGAGGCAGAGCGCCGAGTACAGATTGCCAATCTAAAAGAAGTCTGTTATCGCACGGACAAACACTTAAACTCATTCATGTTAAAAAAAGCGTTTGGCTTAGCAAAGACCACAGCATATCGTCACGGTTATCAACCGCTTTATGACTTTATTGATACCGGCTTTAAAGCGATGAAACCTCTTAAGAGTGTCAGCGACTTTATTGAGCCGTTTTGTAAGCGTGAACTACTGATCGTCGATGATGTGCATAATAGCGATAAGCCAGTAGGGTTTGGTGTATCATAGAACACATAATTTAGAGTTCAATCAGCTCTTATAATACATTAGGCTGTATATAGTCTAATAAAAAACGATAGGGAAACACGATGACCGATACTTCAAACAATAACAGTGCCCATATTGACCATACCACACCTACCAATAGTCACCTGCAAAACAAACTGGTAGAGGACAGTATCGCTCATAATCAGCAGATCAGCGCACAAATACTGCGTGCCCAAACAGCGGCATCTAATGCAGATAACAGCAATGCTGCTCATGATAGCAACAATGACTTTACCAAAGTTCAAGATCTACCAACCGGAACGCCGCAAGGCCAGCAAACGACTATGCCAGACAGCAATGAGAGTAGCAGCGCTAATAACAGTACCGCACAAACAAGCAAGCAAGCACTATTTAACCAACGCGATGACATCAACAATCCGCATACCCCAGATACTGATGGCGACGAGCCAACGCATTTTGGGTACAAGACCGTTAATAAAGCTGAAAAGCAAGCACGCGTGGCTGATGTTTTTACGTCTGTCGCCAAAAAATATGACATCATGAATGACTTGATGTCATTTGGCATTCATCGTCTATGGAAGCGCTATGCTATTAGCCTATCAGGGGTTCGTGCAGGTCAACATGTATTAGATATCGCTGGCGGTACGGGCGATTTGGCTAAAGTGTTTAGCCGTGAAGTCGGTAGAAACGGTCATGTTGTATTATCAGATATCAACGCTGCTATGTTAGAGGTGGGCCGTGAACGTCTGATCAATGCTGGCTGTAATAATGTTGATTTTGTATTGGCAAATGCTGAGACATTGGCACCGTTTGATGATGAGAGCTTTGATTTAGTGACCATTAGCTTTGGTCTACGTAATGTCACAGACAAAGATGCAGCGCTAAAAGCCATGTACCGCGTCCTAAAGCCAGGTGGTCGTTTGTTAATTTTGGAATTCTCAAAGCCCGTGTTTGAGCCATTATCAAAAGCCTATGATTTGTATTCGTTTACCGCCCTGCCAGTCATGGGCAAACTGATTGCTAATGATTCTGAGAGCTATCAATACTTAGCTGAATCGATCCGTATGCACCCTGATCAGCAGACCTTAAAGCAAATGATGCAACAAGCTGGCTTTGAAAATTGTGATTATCACAACTTGACTGCTGGTATCGTGGCTGTGCACCGCGGCTTTAAGGCGTAGAGCACAACTGGCAGTACCCTATTGAACTGACGTTAATACTTAATATTTTATGCGCTAATCAAGCGCTCACTTAACGATGCGAGAGCCTTATGCTGACTGTCTTACTATTGGCTGGTGCCGAAAAGCTGATTAATATTGCGATTGCGAGTGACGAGATTACCAAAGCAGGTTTGGCACCACTTGCGGGTAAAGTATTGCGTCTCAATATGGGTATGCCTGATATTGATTTAGATGTCCTGTTCTCTCATGATCGCTTGCGTTTTGAGCCGGTCATGACTGAAAGTGTGTTTGAGCCAAGTGGCCAGATGAGTGAGCGTCAAAAAGCCAATATGGAGCGCGCACGTTTTGGTCATAGCCGACCAGACTGTACCATCACTGTAGACAATCCTGCGCAGCTGCTCAATCTGATGCGCGGCGCTGAAGGTAACTTACCAATCGCTGGTGATTACAAAGTACTAATGCAGCTAAAGCAGCTGGTGGCAGGCTTTGATCCCGATGTAGCAGGTCAGCTTGAGCCACTGATTGGTAAACCGATGGCCAGTCAATTACATCTTCTCATCTCTCAGCTCAAAGGTACCTGGCGTCACAATGCCAAACGTGCTTTTGACGATGTTAGTGATTGGGCTAATGATGTCGCCGGTAATAGCACACCTGACCCTGTTGAAGTCGCTGAAGCCAATGACCTCAAACAGCAACTGTTGAAGCTGCGTGCTGATGTCGAACGTGAACAAGCCAAGCTTGCTGCTATCAAAGAAGAGCAAGCCCGTTTCCTCAACAATTCTTTTCATCAATAGTTCGTTTTATTAGGGCGTGTTATCATTTAGATAGCGAGGCTTAGAATGAGATAAACTGCAATCAAACAAGGAAAAAATTGCAGAGAATATCGACATATTCACAAAATTTTTGACGATATTTGGCAAAATTTAGCCGTTTTAAGACCGCTAAATGATTTAACGCGCTAATTGATAACATGCCCTAGTAGCGTATTTAATTCATGTTAAGTAAATACTATTGCTGATAGTACGTGCTTAGTATGAAACACAGCGCCTACCCTATTTTCGTTTTTGTCCAGAGTACCCAATCCCATGCTACTATCCCATCATGCCCGACTACGTGAGCTTTGGCGTATCGCCGCGATGTATCGTCTTGATACACACCTGCCTCTTGAAGACGCACCGCAGCTACAACCATTAGCACGCTTAATTCGTACGCACCGTGCTGCGTGGGGTAAAAAGCACCAGCCAAATGCAATCAAGTACGCGCTTGAAGATATGGGTACGCTATTCCTAAAATTGGGGCAGCTGCTCTCAACGCGTCGCGACTTGGTACCACCTGAGATTATTGCTCAATTAGTACAGCTACAAGATAAAGTTAAACCGTTTGATGTAGATATTGCTATCGCCCAAATTGAGCATCCAAAACAGGGTCTTGGGCAGCCTATTGACACACTGTTTGCTCGTTTCGACATAAAGCCACTAGCAGCAGCGTCTATTGCACAAGTCCATACGGCGGCCTTGCATGACGGACGTGAAGTCGTCGTAAAAGTCGTGCGTCCTGATATTCGTACTGTGATTGTCTCTGATTTTGAATTGCTACGAGAACTGGCAAGTTGGGCATCTGCACGTATCGAGGCGGCGCGTGCCGTTCATATCATCGATATTGTCGAAGACTATCGACAGGTGATGCTCAATGAGCTGGATTTGACGCTTGAGGCGGACAATACCACGCAGATGCGCAACAACTTCTTGGGTTCAGCATTGATGTATGTGCCTGAAGTCTATGATGCTGCCAAAAACGTGATGGTCATGGAGCGTATCCAAGGGGTTCCTATCTCACAAGTTGAGGTTTTTGATCAGTTGGGTTATGACCGTGCCGCGCTTGCAGAAAAAGGCTTAACGATATTTTTTACCCAAGTCTTTCGTGATAACTTTTTTCATGCTGATATGCATCCAGGTAATGTCTTCGTAGAAACACCGCCTGTGCAAACACTACATGCAGATATGGCAGCGGTCGATTTGGGTCATCAGCCACGCTATATCGGGCTTGATTGCGCCATTATGGGCACATTATCAAAAGACGATCAGCTTATCGTGGCACGTATGTTACTTGCGGTCATGAATAACAACTTTACCGCGGTCGTTGATATCGTTAGCCGTGCAGGTTGGATACCACCAAATGCGGATAAACATGCCCTAATGCGTGATATGAAACGCACTGTTGGCCCGATGCTACAAAAATCAATCAACGATATCGATTTTGCTGGTGTGCTGATGCAGATTTTAGACATTGCCCGTCGTCATCATATGAGTATACCGCCGCAGCTAATGCTCTTGCTCAAAACATTAGTTCATGTAGAGGGACTTGGTCGCGACTTGTATCCTGATCTTGATATCTGGTCACTTGCCAAGCCAATTTTGAGTAGCTGGATCAAAGAGCAGCTAGATCCTATGCGTAATCTACAACAGCTGCGCCAGCAATTGCCTGAAGTGCTACTGTCTACCACTGATATTCCAAAGCTACTTGACCAAGGGCTACAAAGCCTTGCCTCACAAGGATCACGCCAAGACAGCCAACTGCGTGAGATACAACAAATCCGTGCTGATATGCTCAATGACCGTCGCCGCGACTGGTTAGCGTTGGCAGGATTCGGGATTAGTATTGGTATTGCAACTCAAGTAGGCTGGTTTGCGCCTGTCTTTTACTTATTGGCGATTTTAGTGGTTGTGTGGCGTATTCTAATTTAGATAAAATAGAACAAATGCCTGTCATCAACTCATATCAAATGGATACTGAATATGCTAATTTGATGCCAAGCAATTGCATTGTCTATAGGAGACCTTATGTTATCACTACCATTGTCACAGACTCAAAGTACCGAAAACCCAAATCACAGCGACGCCATCGCAGCCCTACAAGAGCGCTTCGGTAAGCAGTTGAGTGTGAATTCGACAGTGCGTGAGCAGCATGGTCATACCATGACTTGGCTGGCCAATCAGCCGCCAGATGCTGTATTGACTGTACAGAACAAACAAGAGGTCGCCGCGGCAGTCGAGATTTGCAATCAGTATAAGATGCCAGTGATCGCTTTCGGTATTGGCTCATCATTAGAAGGTCAATTGAACGCCCCTTACGGTGGTCTATGCATCGATATGCATGCCATGGATGCTATTTTGCAAGTCGATAGTGACGATTTGACGGTTACCGTACAGCCTGGCGTGACGCGTGAGCAGTTGAATCATTATTTGCGCGATACAGGGTTGTTTTTTCCGATAGATCCTGGCGCCAACGCCAGTATCGGCGGCATGGTTGCCACTCGCGCCTCAGGTACCAATGCGGTACGTTATGGCACCATGAAAGATGTGGTACTCGCGCTCGAGGTGGTCACTGCGAGCGGAGATATCGTACGTACAGGCACGCGAGCCAAAAAATCTGCCGCAGGGTATGATTTAACACGGCTGATGATAGGTTCTGAGGGAACCTTAGGGATTGTTACTGAAATCACGCTGAAACTGTTTGGGATTAGTGAATGTATAGGGAGCGGTATTTGTCATTTCTCGACCATTGAAGAGGCCTGTCAGGCAGTGATGCTAACCATTCAGATGTGTCTGCCTATTGCTCGTATTGAGCTATTGGACGCCATGCAAATCAAAGCCTGTAATCAATATGCCAATCTGAATCTCACCGAGACGCCTACCCTATTTGTGGAGTTTCACGGCACAGAAGCGGGCGTTGCTGAACAAGCTCAAATCTTTACCGATATCATCAAAGAATTTGGTGGTCGTGATTTTGCTTGGGATACCAATGAAGCTGAGCGCAAACGACTGTGGCAAGCGAGGCACAATGCCTATCATGCCAGCTCCGCTCTGAGACCTGAAGCGAGTGCTTTATCCACTGATGCCTGCGTGCCCATTTCACGATTGGCGGAGTGCGTTAGCGCTACCGCAAAAGATATCGAAGACGCTGGTATGATTGGTCCTATCGTCGGTCATGTGGGTGATGGTAATTTCCATGTCTTACTCTTGGTCGATGCAGACAATCCTGAAGAAGTCGCCACCGCTGAAGGCATTATCGGACGCTTAGCCACACGCGCTATTGAGATGGATGGCACTTGTACGGGCGAACACGGTATCGGGCAAGGCAAACAAAAATATATGGATCAAGAACATGGTAACGCATTAATGCTGATGCGAGCTATCAAGTCAGCACTTGATCCCAATAATATTTTTAACCCCGGAAAGATATGGCCTGAAACGCTACCTATTTCTTAATAATCTGATAGAAATCAAAACACACATAGAGTCAAAGTAATAAACAAAAAAATGCGCCTGCTTCTAATTAAAAGCAGGCGCATTTTTAATGCTCATTGTCATAACATTTGATCAATGGCCATTTGTGTCAAAACCCGTCCGCGAGCGGTACGAAGGACATACCCTTGTTGAATCAGATAGGGCTCAATCACGTCTTCTAGCGTGCCGCGGTCTTCAGCCATTGCCGCTGCCACAGCTTCCACCCCAGCAGGACCACCATCAAAACGCTCATGCAAAATCTCGATATAGCGTCTGTCTAAATGATCAAGACCACGTCTATCTACTGCCAACATATCTAGCGCACTACCTGCAATCGCGCCATTGATGCTGCCATCACCTTTTACCTCAGCATAATCACGCACTCGGCGTAATAACCGGTTAGCAATCCGCGGCGTACCACGAGCGCGACGGGCAATCTCAATCGCACCATCTTCACTCATCGGCACACGCATGAGGCGAGCTGCTCGACTAACAATCGTTGTAAGATCAGCAATATTATAAAACTCAAGACGCTGCACAATACCAAAACGATCACGCAGCGGTGAGGTCAACAGCCCAGCTCTCGTCGTTGCTGCCACCAATGTGAATGGCGGCAAGTCAAGCTTAATAGAACGCGCAGCAGGCCCCTCGCCAATCATAATGTCCAGCTGAAAGTCCTCCATTGCTGGATACAGTATCTCCTCAATGACCGAGCTCAATCTATGAATCTCATCAATGAACAGCACATCGCCTTCCTCTAGATTGGTCAACATGGCTGCCAGATCACCTGGACGCTCAAGCACGGGTCCTGAGGTAGAGCGTAGATTGCCACCCATCTCACGAGCAATGATGTTGGCAAGAGTCGTCTTACCCAATCCTGGCGGCCCAAATATAAGTGTATGGTCTAACGCTTCGTTACGGCCACGAGCAGCACCGATGAACACTTCCATCTGTTCACGTACCACCGGCTGACCAATATACTCAGCCAATAATGCTGGTCGGATGTTGGCATCGGGTGCATCACTGGCACCCTCTAGTGGATTAATTAAGCGATCTTGCATCATAGAATTTATCGTTGTATTAAAAATATTAGGTAATAAATAGCATAACCAAACGCTGCGCATAAGTCATGCAAAACATCATTAAACAGGTGTCAAAACGAAAATAAGCGACACTCAATGTCGCTTATTTTTTTACTGCATAATGATACTGTTATCGATATCTGGTATTACTCAAAAGCCAGACAGTTGCTGCAGTGTGGCTTTTAGCAAACCTTGAGTATCAGAAAAACCATCCCCTTTACTCTTGGCTGCTTTTATCGCTAATTGCGCTTCCTTTTCTTTGTAGCCCAAACTAATCAGCGCACCCTCTACTTCAGCGATGATACTGCCTTCGTGAGAAACCGTAGTTTCTTGAGGCGTCAACTCAAACGCACCATTATCGACTTCGATAGTTTTCAGCTTATCTTTTAGCTCAATTAATAAGCGCTGAGCTGTTTTTTTGCCGATACCTGGTATACGAGTCAATGCCGTCTCCGACTCTTGCTCGACATGCATTTTGAGCTCAGCTGCTGACATTGCAGAGAGCATAGCCAATGCCATTTTTGCCCCAACGCCATTGATCTTAATCAACTGACGAAAAACATCACGCTCTTTACGATCTATGAAACCGTAAAGCAACTGCGCATCTTCGCGTACATGAAAATGCGTCCAGATGCTCGCTTGCTCATTGAGTTGTAGTTGACAAAACGACGGCAATGGCAGCTCGATATCATAACCCACACCAGAGGTTGTCATGATACAAGCCGTCGGCGCCATCAAGTACTGCACCTGTCCAGTAATCAATCCAATCATTATTTACGACCTCTTGTATGAGCGATTATAAAAATCAGCTGCCATTCATTGTATAAGCTTACCTTTTACCAGTATAGTCTACTACTGGTAAAAACCAACCATACCTTCAAGGCTAGTTGGACGGATCTTGTGCGCTTGACCTGCTGAACCAAACGCTTCAAAACGATTAGTACAGATGTCTGACATCGCGACCATAGACGCTTTGAAATATTTACGTGGATCAAATTCACTTGGGTTTTTCGCAAGGAACTCACGGATAGCGCCGGTTGATGCCAGACGTAAATCAGTATCGATATTGACTTTACGTACACCATGTTTGATCGCTTCTACGATCTGCTCAACAGGCACACCATAAGTTTCGCCGATATCACCGCCGTTTTCGTTGATGACTTTTAGCCATTCTTGTGGCACTGATGAAGAACCATGCATGACAAGGTGAGTATTAGGAATACGCGCATGAATCTCTTTTACACGCTCAATAGACAAAATATCGCCTGTCGGTGGACGTGTGAATTTGTAAGCACCATGGCTGGTACCGATAGCAATCGCTAACGCATCGACATTGGTGTCTTTTACAAACTGCTCAGCTTCGTCAGCACTAGTCAATAGCTGTTCGTGATCTAATACACCTTCAGCACCAGAACCATCTTCTTCACCAGCCATACCAGTCTCTAGACTACCTAGGCAACCAATCTCGCCCTCTACAGAGACACCACAAGCATGTGCCATTTTGACAACTTCGCGAGTAACGCTAGCATTATAATCGTAATCCATTGGCGTTTTGCCATCTTCACCAAGCGAGCCATCCATCATGACTGATGAGAAGCCAAGTTGAATTGAGCGTTGGCAGATAGCTGGTGACATACCGTGGTCTTGATGCATTACCACCGGGATATGTGGCCACTCTTCGATAGCAGCAATGATCAAATGACGCAAAAATGTCGACCCTGCATAGTTACGTGCGCCTGCACTGGCTTGAACGATGACAGGTGAATCACAAGCATCCGCAGCCATCATGATTGCACGCATCTGCTCTAAGTTATTAACGTTAAAAGCAGGAACACCATAGCTGTGTTCAGCGGCATGATCTAGAAGTTGACGTAAGGATATTAGGGCCATAAGACGCTCTCTGATTGGATTTTGAATAGTATGTTAGAAATGACGACCACTCTACTGCCTATAAGACGACATGCAGAATGATAAAACCCTAAATAATTTTGGGCGTGGTCATCACGCGGTGATTATAGCAAAAATTGTCCTGTCTTCGTAGCGGTTACCTGACTATTTGTCAGTCTGATTAGTGCATCTGCGCCAACCCCTTCTATCATACTTGTTATGAGTCATATAGGCTTGGTGGCATAGATTGAGTGACATATACCAAATCAAATATGTTAAGTCACGCTATCCATTATCCTAATAGCGCACAACGCAAAAAGCCTTGGCAATCACCAAGGCTTTTCTAATATTTCGAGGCTTATAAAGCAATGACTAATTAAAAGGATGATCTATCAGTTACTGATAATATCCAAACAGTCATCAAAGTACTTATTACTTTGCTTAGTACTGCTGTTCTGCATCAACTGCAACATCGTTAGCACCGTCAGCAACAGCGTTAGCGCCATCAGCAACAGCTTCAGCAGTATTTTCGACCGCTGTGTTAGTACCTTCAGCAATAGCATCACCAGTGTTTTCTAGAGCGTCTGTTGCAGCAGCGCCAGCATTTTGTGCAGCATCTTCTGTTTCAGCAGCAGCGTTTTGGGCAGCAGCTTCAGCTTCAGCGGCAGCAGCTTCAGCTTCAGCTTCGGCAGCTTCTGCATTCATCTCAGCATCATCTGCAGCTGATTCAACAGCAGCTTCCGTATTCTCTTCAGTTTGTTGGCTACATGCAGTAACTGCGAAAGTACCAGCAAGTACGCTAGCAAGTAACAAATGACGTTTTAACATAATAAACCTCTCGTAAATAATGCATGTCAAGATACATGGTCGCGCTATTTTATAGAGTGCGAATGAGACATGCAATAATAATTTTCAGTATATAAACAAATAATTACCGCTTGATAATGAATGACTACCGTTCTCACTTATGTAAATAAAAATAAGAAAAACAACAGTCAAAATATTATTTTCACAGACTACCTTAGATACCTACTATTAGTTGTACGTCTAATGTTACTAAACTGCTGAGTAACGTTAACTTCTTAGGCGTCAGTTTGCAGCGCTGCAACTGCTGGGAGTACCTTCCCTTCGACAAACTCTAAAAACGCGCCGCCACCTGTGGACATATAACTGACACCATCAGCAACTTGGTACTTGTCAATAGCCGCCAATGTATCACCGCCACCAGCTATAGAGAAACCATCGCTGTCTCTTACGGCAGTTGCCAGTATTTGTGTGCCTTGACCAAAAGCATCAACCTCAAAAACACCTACCGGACCATTCCACAAGATTGTCTTTGCATTAATAATGGCATCAGCAAGCTGCTCTGCGCTTTGTGGCGCGATATCCAATATCATGTCATTTTCGCCGATTGCATCAACAGACTTGATGGTTGCTGCAGCTTTCTGTAAAGAACCTGTAAAATCAGAAAAATCGATATCGCCTTTATCGGCAACAACGACATACTCCGGTAGCAAGATCTCAGTTTTGGTCATAATGTCACACGCAGTATCGAGCAAATCTGCCTCGTACAGTGAGGCGCCAACACTATGCCCTTGAGCGGCCAAGAAAGTATTGGCAATACCGCCACCAACGATAATTTGCGAACACACTTCAGCTAGACTATGTAGTACTTCTAGTTTAGTAGACACTTTTGATCCACCAACAATAGCAATCATCGGCTGTGCTGGCGTTTCTAGCGCTTGGCTTAAGGCGTCTAATTCAGCTGCCAGCAAAGGTCCTGCGCAAACGCTTTTACCTGCTTGACGCATCGCTTGGGTAACCCCTTCTGTTGATGCCTGTGCACGGTGTGCGGTACCAAAAGCATCCATGACAAAAATATCGCACAAATCAGCGTACTGCTTTGCTAAAGTTGTATCGTTTTTCTTTTCACCATCATTAAAGCGTACGTTTTCTAGTAGTACAACTTCGCCAGGTTTTGCTGCGGTACCTTGCATCAGGTAGTCACTATTAAGGCGTACTGGCGTCGATATTTTCGAGCCCAGCTTGTCTGTCAAATAGTCAGCAACTGGTGCCAATGAGTAGATGGTTTCAGGATTGCCTTCTGTTGGACGTCCTAAGTGTGAGCATACAATCACAGCAGCGCCCTTCTCTAACGCCATCTCGATAGTGGGTAAACTTGCTTGTAAGCGGGCATCACTCGTAACCTTACCGTCTTTAATGGGGACGTTTAAATCCTCTCGGATCAATACTACTTTGTCCGTTAAGTTCAGCTCACTCATACGCAAAAAATTCATTACCTGCTCCTATGTATCAACACATTTGTTAATTTACAACTGCTATCATTATTAATAAGACCAATAGTCTTTCTAACTATGAGCCATTATATGTACTCAACGATTTGGATTATCGCTTTACATGCTCATTATTTATGTCTTTATCGCTAAACGCTCAGGCTGTTTACCCATTTATTTTGTTGGACTGGATAAGCAGTTAGAAATCAGCGGCGATATATTCTACCAGTTTTCTATCATAGGCTCGCAAGCAACGCTACAAAAACCTGCGTAATGTTGATATAGCGAGCTATTATTCTTAGACGTCTATTTCAACGAATCGATTGTATTTACTAGTGTTGAGCCGATTCAATAAACAGTAACATTTCGTGGTGGTACTCAGCAGTCAGGGTCTTTATGATAGGAGCATTGACAATAACAACAACCCTTTAGGAGAGCATTATGAGTATTGATTTAGAGACTGCAAAACAAAACTTATTAAAGTTAAAAGATGAATACGAGTCTCGAATTGACAAAATCGAAGATCATATCCAAAACCCACAAGATGATCTCAATGAGCACTGGGAGGATCAAGCCATCTCATATCGCCAGAACGATATGCGCAAGAATCTAATGGGCGAAGCACGTCAAAGCCTCATTTACGTTGAAAATGCATTGAGTCGTATCGAAAACGGTACTTATGGCGAATGTGAAGTGTGCGGAGAGCAAATCGAAGAACAACGATTAGAAGCACTGCCCTACGCCACTTTATGTATGGAACATGCCGAATAGTTATTCAGCTTTTTGATCAGTTCTTTCAAAAAATATTATCAAGTAAGTGTTTTCCCTTTAGACGGGTACTTTCTATTTAGAAAATGCCTGCTGCCATTCATAGCAACGCTCAGCAACTTTATGTACTGGCAATCCCATGATATCGTTCACTACTGCTATAAGAGCAATAGGTATATCCGCCAGATCTGAGATATTTTCTGCAGTCAATCCACCTATGACACATATCGGTATGTCCTGTTGACACCCTTCAATTAGTTGCTGACGTGAGACAATATTCGCATTTGGCTTAGTGGTAGAAGCAAATACCGCACCCATTGCCGCATAGCTTGCTCCGTTCTCTTTCGCTTCTTTGATGAGTTCTATATCACCGTGGCAGGTACGTCCAATGATTTGGGATGGTGCTAGAACTTGCAAGGCATCACTAACCTTTCCATCTGTTTGACCCAGATGCACACCGACGCCAAGCTTTACTGCCAGTTCAATGTCATCATTAATGACGACTGGGACCTCATATATGTTAGCCAACTCGACAATTTGCTTCGCTTCCTCATAGAGCATCGCATCACCATTTGGTAAGCTCATGATCTGCTTGCGGCGAATCTGTAATAGCCCAATCAAACCTGTCGATAGCGCTGCTTCTAGCTTTTGGTACAATAGACCAAACTCATCATCATTGGTCAGCAAGTAGAGCTTCGGTGGCGCAATAGATTGAGATTGTGGCGATTGACTCATAGTAAACATCCTTGATTTATTATTCTTAAACACAACACAATAAAAAGGCCGTTATGTAAAATAACAGCCCTTTATGTATTCAAAATAAACGCTTTATACCGTACGGCGTGTTGCTAAGCTATTTAGGATGTTTTTGGCATCTCCCCAACGTGTCGCTGAGCTGTTTGCCCCTAAGATAACGATAATCGCTGGACGATTATTAACACGTGTTTCCATTACAACGCAGCGCCCAGCTTCGTTGATGAAGCCTGTTTTTGAGATCCCGATTGGATAATCACCTGCACGAACTAAACTGCTGGTATTGTTGGCACTGTAAGTGCGATTACCGCTTGAGTAGTTCGAGACAAAGAAGTCATAGCTCTTAGTAGTAGAAAAACGACGAATGACATCGTAGTTGCCAGCTGCACGTACCATTTTTACCAAATCATTTGAGGAAGCAACATTACGTTTATCAAGTCCAGTTGGGTCTCCAAAGAATGCCGTGCTCATGCCCAAATCTTGTGCTTTTCGGTTCATTGCACGCATAAAAGAATTGTAGCCACCTGGATAATTACGCGCTAAGCTTTTTGCCGCTGGGTTCTCAGATTTCATCAAAGACATCAGCAGTAGCTCTGCACGGTTCATGCGGTCACCTGATTTTAGACGTGAGCTTGCACGCTTAGGACCAACAAAATCCTCTGGATCAAGTGTGATCTCTTCACGCATATCGAGACCAGCATCCAGCACTACCATAGCCGTCATTACTTTTGTAATACTGGCCATAGGGCGCGCAATATCTGCATCTTTTTCGTAGATAGATTCGCCAGTTTCGGCATCAATTACTGCAACACTGCGCGAGTCAGTGCTGATTGGGATCATGTTGCTGCTACCAAATGCACCGCGATAAGTTGTATTGTAACGAGCGCCATTGGTGTTGCTACTGCTCGCAAAGCTATTGGTGTTTGTGATATTGGTCGTACCATAACCATTATCGACTTTTTTGATAGCTGAGCTGTTAGACTTATACATAATGTTGCGTGCTTCAGATAGGCTATCAGCACCGCCCCAACTCATACGGGCACTAGAGGTCGTCTCAGTGCTACCATTAATTGTAAGTGCGGCTTGTGCAACACTGCCCAAACTCAATGAAATCATAGCAGCGATCAATTGCTGTTTGGTTAATGGTAGTTGCTTCATTATGCCTCCTGCTGTCGCTATCACGCCAGTTACATACTGTCTGACGCCAAAAACGTACGTAGCGTTTGTAGATGTGTTTGTAAGTACTCACATAGAGCTTTTGTATTTTTAGTGTATCATGGTTTACATTTAAGTTTAATCTATCAAACTGATTTAGTGGTTTTTTTTGACTCCATTCAAACTTTGACACAACCAGTTTATATTGTGGAAACATTGATTCACAATATAGAAATATAACTTAACTTAGAATGCTATGATTCTTTATACCTTTCTATATTAACTGATAACTTTCAAATGGACTAAGTACTGACATTTACGTGGTGCATTATCAATGTTTTTTATATTCGGAAACAAAATATATCTCAAAACAGTTTCGTTTTTCCTACGATCTCATTCTTATAAGAAATTCATTCTGACAAACAACAAAGAGTATGGTTATGATTAAAGTATTGGTGGTGGATGATCATGATTTGGTGCGGATGGGTATTAGTCGCATGTTATCAGACAGCCCCGATATCGAAGTAGTGGGTGAAGCAGACAGCGGAGATATGGCGATAAAACAGGCCAAGCAGCTACGTCCTGATGTGGTATTGCTAGATGTCAATATGCCAAATATCGGCGGGCTTGAAGCCACCAAACGCCTGATTCAGCTCGATATGGGTATTAAGATTTTGGCAGTGAGTAGCATGTCAGCCCAGCCTTATCCTTCAATGTTGATAAAAGCTGGCGTAAATGGCTATATCACTAAAGGGACTCCGCTTGACGAGATGATACGCGCTGTCAAAAAAATCTATCAAGGAGGTCGTTATTTCAGTCAAGATGTTGCTGAGCAATTGGCCGATGTTTTGTTGTCTGATAATGCCACTTCACCTTTTGAGTTATTAAGTGATAGAGAAAAACAAGTCGCCATGATGGTCGTCAATTGCCAAAGCCCTCAGCAAATTGCTGATCAATTATTTGTCAGTGTCAAAACCATCAACACGTATCGCTACCGTATCTATGAAAAAGTCGGGGTTGATAGTGATGTGAAATTGACCCACCTTGCCATTCGCCATGGTTTGATTCAACCCTAAGCTGCTCAGCACCTCTTTTTTGTAATGGTCAATTTATGAAACCTGCTACCAGACTCGTCTCTGCCATCACACGCTACATCCATCAAGATGATACGATTCCTTTGCCGCAATTGCGTAGATTGGGCATCATTTATAGCAGTTATCGTTTTATCGTCAGCATATTTTCTATGCTGATGCTATATATCGCTGCTCGAGCTGATAACAACGACTCTCTCCCCAGCTTCTTGCAGCAAACCGCATTGAGTTTTTATGTGATGCTGAGTTTGATTTTGCTGGGCCTGTTTTATGTGGTGAACAAACAAATGCGCCGGCAACTCGCATTTGGTCTGGTGCTCGACGTTATTATATTGAGTCTATTGCTCTATACCGCAGGGGAACCTGATTTACAGCTGACTATGCTATACATGGTCGTTGTTGCCGCCAGCTTCATGCTACTCCATGGCTCTCAAGCCCTAGTTATTACTTTACTGGCTATTATTTTTGTCATTTACCAGCAGTTTTTCTATGCTATTGCCAATAGTATGAGCTTAGCTAACTTGGGTGATGCATTACTGATGTCAGCCAGCTTTTTGGCAGTGGGCGGTTTGAGTTGGTCCATCTCTCAGCGTTTGGTGCAACTTGAAAAAGTAGCTGCAACCCATGCCAAAGAAGTCGAACGACTCAATGTGATCAATCAAGAAGTCATCACGCAAATGGTCAACGGGGTTATCGTCATCGACAGACAGCATATTGTCCTTGCGAACCTGGCAGCTCACCAATTGCTCAGCATTGCACAGAGCTCTTCAATACAAGCACATAAGACCTTGACGGCTACAGGAGATGACCGTAGCCATGCCGTTTTGTCTAACTTTGAACAGCAACTGAGCAGGCAACATACTCAGCTACTCAAAGCCTGCCTATCAGTGGCTACAGGACAATCGCGTACGTTTACTTATGATGTGCCTGAGATAGCCAATGCTTCGATATTTGGTAAGCTGCGTGTACAAATCATTCCACTAAAAGATGACAGTAAATTAATTATTTTAGAAGACTTACGCCGTGAACAAGCCAGCGCACAGCAATTAAAACTGGCATCATTGGGTCAGCTGACAGCCAGTATCGCTCATGAGATCAGAAATCCTCTCGCTGCTATCTCTCAAGCCAGCCAGCTTTTAATGGAAGATTTTACTGAGTTTGAAACAGATGACAGTCTATCGGCCAGTGCACCACATGTAGATATGGCGGGTAATCATGAGCTCTATAAAATGATATTTTCACAAACGAAACGGGTGAACCGTATCATCGAAGATATTTTAAAACTGTCGCGCCAACAAGCCGCTTCTCAGCAATCAATTGTATTGGCTGAATGGATGCCCGCATTTTTAGAAAACTACTTCAAAGGACACGACATTTTTCTAAGGGTGAAAACCCAACCTACTATCCAATTTGACCCTCATCAATTGGAGCAAATATTGATAAACTTGATCAATAATGGCTTACGTTATAGTAGCTATAGCCACCCTCATGCTTATGTGGAAATTGAAATTTACTGCGCCGACAACGATGTTATAATCGATGTATTAGATGACGGTAATGGTGTAAGCAATGAAGATTTAAAACATTTGTTTAACCCATTTTTTACAACAGACAAAACAGGGACTGGTCTAGGATTGTATTTGTCACAAGCTTTTTGTGAGGCCAATCAGGCACGCTTGCTATATATTTCTGAACACGAAAAAACATGCTTTCGTTTAATTATACCCGCTATTGACTCTGATCATAATTTTCAAGCTGTTGAAGAAAACCTCTATTAGCATCGCTTTAGATCAAAACCTTGTCTATTTGTAATTCTTGAGTAGTCAATATTGATCATTATAGAAGCCAGGTATGATTGACATACTCTTTTACAAAAAGCGCTACCCTATCTGGCCCTAGCTATTAATATTTTGTAGCCATTAAACACAATGAGATAATGTATGACAACAAAAGCGCTGGTCGTTGATGATGAAGTGGATCTATGCCGATTAATGCAAATCACTTTAACCAAGATGGGCATCAAAAGTGATGTTGCTTATACATTGGCGCAAGCAAGATCCTACTGGCAGGACAATGATTATGATTTTTGTCTGACTGATTTAAAGCTTCCTGACGGCTCAGGATTAGAGTTGGTAAAAGAAGTTAGCAATAGCTCCAACACTCCCATTGCGGTGATTACCGCTCATGGCAGTATGGATCTGGCAATTGAAGCATTAAAAATCGGTGCTTTTGATTTTGTGAATAAGCCACTTGAGCTGCCACGTCTACGTCAGTTGGTCGAAAATGCCCTGAAAGTTATTCATCAAGATAACGAAGCACAAACCACACCTGAGTGCTCGCCTGAACAAAAACTATTAGACACTAGACTGATTGGCAACTCTGCTGTGATGCACCCTCTCAAAAATACTATTTTAAAATTGGCACGGTCACAGGCGCCCGTATTTTTGTCTGGTGCGTCAGGTACAGGTAAAGAAGTGGTCGCTAGACTGATTCATGACTTAAGCCCGCGACGTGATGGTAGTTTTGTACCGGTGAACTGCGGCGCTATTCCTTCTGAGCTGATGGAATCAGAGTTTTTTGGTCACAAAAAAGGCAGTTTTACAGGAGCAGTTGCCGATAAACAAGGTCTGTTCCAGCAAGCAAATGGTGGCACGTTATTTTTAGATGAGGTGGCAGACTTACCGTTGGCCATGCAAGTGAAACTACTGCGGGCTATTCAGGAGAAAACCGTAAGAGCCATTGGTGATACTAAAGAAGTCCCTGTTGATATCCGTATACTATCTGCCACTCACAAAGATTTGAGTCGATTGGTGACAGATGGTGCGTTTCGACAAGATTTATACTATCGTATCAATGTGATTGAGCTCAAGCTGCCAACGCTGAATGCTCGCCGTGATGATATCCCTGTTTTGGCAGAACACTTTTTGGCAATGATCTCTGAAGAGTGGCAACTAGACACCCCGCCATCACTGACACGTGATGCTTGCGCGCGTTTGCAACGTCACGATTTTGCTGGTAACGTTCGTGAGCTTCGCAACTTACTTGAGCGTGCAGTGACCTTGGCTGAGACCTCAGAGATTGACACAAATCACTTGGGTCTTCCTGAGCTTGAGCAAAACCTTGAAGAGACACAATCTCACGGCGCAAACACGAACCAGAACGACAATCAAAGCGCTCACCAACATGTAGATGATCATAGCAAGCCGCAACCAACTGCTCAATCAATATCCCAAGTAGCACAAAATCATGAGCGGACCTCGCAATCTAGCAATGAGGTAACCGCTATACAGACCAAGCCAGAAACAACGAATCTACATCCTTATCGTACTAATATTCAGCATTATTCGTCGGTGATACAATCAACACCTAACCAAGTAGCACCATCAGCCACTCAAACGGATACGGATGAGCAAACGGATATTAATAAGACAGCATCGCTCACGCATACTACCCAGCTAGACAATAGCAGTACCACAAGCGCTCAAGAACCCCTTGATGGGCAGTTGCCACCTCAGGGCTTAGAGCATTACCTACAAGAGCAAGAAAGACAGTTGATTATCACAGCACTTAAGCAGACTGGTTGGAATAAAACCCAAGCAGCAGAACTGTTAGGAACCACTTTTCGCTCATTGCGGTATCGCATGAAAAAACTAGAAATAGCAGAAGACCAGTCTGATTAGTTTATCTAAGTATTAAAGTTGCTTTATTGAAAATGACACGTTGTATTACGATATGTTGTTAGGTAACAGCTAAATTTTTAGTTACTAGTCAACGAAAGGCTACTGTATCGTAGCCTTTCGAACAAAACGAATGCCAGAATCAAGTGCACGGGCTTTTAATAAGCTTAGTGCCTGCTCCTCCCAAGTACTCTCATTACCTGATAGAGAAACATCAGGCTCAACTCCAATGCCATCTATTTGCCTGCCCGATGCTGTCATATAGTTAGCTACCGTTAATTTCACTGCTTGCTCATCGTTGAGCGGTATAACAGATTGTACAGACCCTTTACCATAACTTACTTCACCAACGATAGTCGCCCGTTTTTGCGCCTGTAAGCTACTGGCTAATACCTCAGCTGCGGATGCGGAGTAGCGGTTTTGTAGCACAACCATAGGCAAAGGTTTGAGTAATGCATTCCCTTGTGTCGGTAGTACGCTTGATTGGTCTTGGCGTGCCTGTACTTGTACGACATCCGTATCACTCATAAATAAACTGGCAACGCTCACCGCTGATGTGAGCACCCCACCTGGATTGTCGCGCATATCCAACAGTACTCCTGAGATAGGTGCGTTCAAATCAATCAAACCTTCCAACAGCTTTTCACGGCTATTGTTTTGGAAGGCAGGCAGTTTAATAACTGCCATCCCGTCAACGAGTTTTGTTTGAATAACTTGGGGGTGACTATTATTGCGCTGTAACGTTGTGGTGTGCTTGCGGCGACCTGCCTTAGACGTAATGATATCTACTTGTGTACCAGCAATGCCTGTTAGCAGCTGATCAATATCGTTGCTTTTCCTATTCTCATCAAGCTTGAACTCATCAATCTGATGCAGGTAATCACCAACAGCGATTCCTTTTTTGTCCGCAGGTGAGTCATCGATAACGTCTGTCACAACCCAATATCCTGCATCTGCTTGGTAGGTGACTTTGATACCAATGTCGCCGACATCACCCTCTGTAAAAGCACGTAAGTTTTCGTAGGCTTCAGCATCTAAAAACTCAGCATGGCTATCAAGCTTGGTCAACATACCGCTCATCGCGTTATTAAATAGTTCCTCATCATTGACCGCATCGATGTACTGACGACGTACCAAATCTACGACAGCCACAAAGGTTTTTAGCGTCTCAGGAGAAATCGCATTTAACGATACTTGCTGGACCTCTGGTGGAATGCTTGTGTCAATGCTATCGGTATCATCCATTAACGCACTTTCATCTGGGGCGCTGTCTATCGAATCATCTGACTCATCAGCAGCTGCTAACATATCAATATCATTTTCAGACGCTACGGCGTCCGCATTTAAACTGATCAGTTGTAGACTGGCTGTAGGACTCGGGGTAAATGCATCAGTTGGCACTGCTGCTTGCGCACTTGTACTGGCAACACACCACCCTAGCAAACCCAGTGCTAATAAGCGTTTAGGATCTACAGAACTGAGAGATTTAGGCTTGAGGTGACTAGGCTTGAGGTGACTAGGCTTGAGATTACTGTTTGCGATTGATGATCTAAGCGCCTTTTTTCCCAATTGTTTAGACAAAGATGAACGCATAAGAGAAATAGGAGGCATAAGAAACTCATTTAAATAATAGAATGTATGACATTATTGTTATGTATTACCGTATAAGTTAACACCAAAAACCTCTCTCAGACTAGAGCAGTTTTGCAAATCATGGGACAAAATACGTCACAAAAAAAGGGAGAGATAATAAATATCCCTCCCTTTTCTAGTTTATATCATTAATCTAATTAACCATTTTCTACAAGTTATCCGATGTACGGATAACTTGAGACAACCGACTTACGACGCTGAAACCAATAGACTCTCACCAGTCATCTCAGCAGGTGCATCGACATTCATCAATGCCAAAATAGTCGGTGCCACATCACTAAGCTTACCGCCATGGCGTACTTGCAGCTTTTGTGTGCCTACGTAGATCAGTGGTACATGCTCTGTCGTATGCTGAGTATGCACTTGACCACTCTCATAGTCTTGCATTTGCTCACAGTTGCCATGATCGGCAGTGATAAGCATGTCGCCACCAGCCGCACGCACTGCTGACTCAATACGTCCAACACACACATCTAATGCCTCTACTGCTTTTACCGCAGCATCGAAGATACCAGTGTGCCCAACCATGTCACCATTGGCATAATTCACGACTAGCACATCGTATTTGCCAGATTCAATCGCTTCTACCAGCTTATCAGTGACTTCAGGCGCACTCATCTCAGGCTTTAAATCATAAGTCGCAACATCGGGAGACGGTACTAAAATACGGGTCTCACCGTCGTACTCTTCTTCGCGACCACCGCTAAAGAAAAACGTGACGTGTGCGTACTTCTCAGTTTCTGCAATACGTAGCTGCGTCTTCTCTTGATCCTGTAAGTACTCTCCCAATGTATTGGCCAAAGATGTTGGATAATAGGCAATACTAGTTTTTGTATTATTGGCCAAAATATCTGAGTACTTCGTTAGCATCACAAATGCCGAAAGCTTCGGTTGTTTTTGACGAGCAAATCCAGAAAACTCGTGATCTGGCAGAACAAACGCTTGTGCAAGTTCGCGAGCGCGGTCAGCACGGAAATTCATAAAGATTAGTGCATCATTGTCTTCGACCGTATAAGGCACTTCGTCACGTCCAATTACCGTCGTGGGGCTGATGAACTCATCAGTCTCGCGCGCTTTATAGGCGGCTTGGACAGCGCCATCTGCTCTGGTTGATAGGCGCTCAGCTTTGCCTTCTGTGATCAGCTCATAGGCTTTTTGTACGCGATCCCAGCGATTGTCGCGGTCCATTGCATAGTAGCGGCCGATGATGCTAGCAATCTGTACATGCCCGCCTTCATAATGGGCGTTGAGCTTGTTGATATAGTCACGCAAGCGATTGATATACTTGTCAGCAGACTTAGGCGGCGTATCACGGCCGTCTAAAAAGCAATGAATAAAGACATTTTTGGCACCGTGAACCAATGCCGAATGACACATGCCTTCGATATGATCCTGATGAGAGTGAACACCGCCATCAGAAAGCAGGCCCATAATATGGACATTGCCACCGCGCTCGTTGGCGGCTTTGACTGCATTAACGAGCGCTTCGTTTTTGTAAAACTCACGATTGGCAAGTTCATTTGAGATACGTGTTGAATCTTGATAAAGCACACGACCAGCACCCAGATTCATATGACCAACCTCTGAGTTACCAAATTGCCCATCTGGCAAGCCTACGTCTTCTCCTGAAGCGGAGATGAGTCCATGAGGATACTGTTGGTATATTTTATCCAGATTTGGCATATTGGCTGCAGCAATGGCATTGTCTTTATCGTCTTCGCGATGACCAAAGCCGTCTAATATCATCAAAACATGCGGCGTTTTTTTATTCGGTGCGCCATCTTGCTTACTATTAAGCTGCGCCTGATTGTCATCAATAGATTCTGATGTTTGCTGGGTACTGGTCATATATTACCGCTCCTCGAGTGAATGAACGCCTTCAATGCTATGTTAGGGTATGGAAAGCCCTATATATTAACACATATCTTAAAATAGCTGAAAAACTGACAATTTTTTACTAATAAATGAATGATTTTGTATCGTTTTTATACCGCCGTATTTTTAAGCAAACCCATACCAGTCATGTAACCAACGATACTGAGTATCAATCTGTAACTCACACTTGCAATCACTCATTTCATTAGTTAAGATGAATCTATTCTGAAGTGTTGGCTAGTAGATGTTTATTCCCTGAGCCGATAATGCTTTACCAGGATGTGGTACCTATTGTCTCATTGTGTATGCCTGCACCGCTTGCGGTGTATCAGGAAACCTGCAGAGATGATGACGCATCCGCCCTGAACTTCACGGTTCATGGGTCACCATCTTACAGCGGCACTTCGGTTGTTTCATTCGGTCTGTAAACGCATCCTTTGTATTATATTAGGTGTTTTTACTGCCACTAAAAAGCCCCTTTCGCCATTAGCGAAAGGGGCTTTTTTTATGTTGGATGAATGACTGGATAGCCGTTACTCATCATTAGCAGATTTAGTGATTTTTTTCACATCTTTAGGAACATTCTTGGCAGTGCCATCAACCGTTGTATGTTGTTTGAACACATCACCAAATGGGTTTTGCTGTTGCTGACCAAATGGATTTTGATTGTTCATACCACCTGCTCCACCGAATGGGTTTTGACCACCCATGCCGCCAAACGGGTTTTGTCCGCCGCCCATTTGACCACCCATCTGCTTTGCCATCATTTCCATCATTTTTTGCTGATTATTCATGACATAGTTATTAGCCACATCTTTAAGCTTCTTTTGTACAGGTGGTAGTACAACCAGTAGCGCAAGCAAATCGCTTAATACGCCTGGAATCAGCAATAAGATACCCGCTGCTGCCATAGCAATACTTTTGATCATCGTAGACTCTGGCGGACGTATTGCAGGGTTCATCATGCCACCCGCTTTCATTTGCTGGGCCATTGGATTTAGAGAAGCCATACCTTTACGCACAAGAGAAATACCGATAACCGCTGCAACAATGAACCACATGAACACCCACCAGCCGCTCATAAATTGAGCAAGCAAGTACCACAGTAGCATCTCGATAATAAACCAAACGATGGCTATACCAACTATCTGACCCATAAAGTGTCGTCCTATAAAATAAAAACCAATAAATTGAGTGCCATGTAAATTAAAATGGCTAACATATGATGTATATGGGGATTGGTTGCTATACTATCAAACTTACGGCTCATTTTTAAGCCATAAAACAAAATGTAAGCAAGACGGAATACTATGGCAATTATTATTGGAATCGATCCAGGGTCACGTATGACCGGTTATGGGATAGTCCAGCAAACGGGTGATAAACTCACCTATATCGATGCAGGTACAATTCGCACAGATACTAAAGAGATGCCTGAGCGTCTCAAACGTATTTTTAATGGATTGACTCGTATCACACAGTATCATTTGAAATATGCAGATGAACCCATTTATACGGCTATCGAACAGGTATTTATGGCAGAAAACCCTGATTCTGCGCTCAAACTGGGACAAGCCCGAGGTGCCGCGATTGCAGCAATGGTCGCACTGGATCTAGAGGTATCAGAATATACTGCTCGGCAGATCAAACAATCGGTATGTGGCTATGGTGCGGCGGCAAAAGAGCAAGTACAAGAGATGGTCTGCCGAATACTGAAGTTAGAGGTGGTACCACAACAAGATGCTGCTGATGGTCTTGCCTGCGCGATTTGTCACGCGCACTCAAGTCACTCTATGAATAAAATACTATCAAACAGCTCTATGCGAGGGCGTGGCGGCTCCAAGAAAAAAGGGCGCTGGCGTTTGACCGAAGAAGATTTGGGTAATTTACGTTAGAACAGATAAATGCTGTTAAGATAAGTGCTGTTAAAGTCACTAAAGACTGACTCAAATAGATACTCAAGCATAAGATAGGCAATAAAAACACGCGCCATTGGTGCGTGTTTTTATTGCCTATCTTCATCCTAACTTTCGATATCTAATAGCTATCGACATCTCATAGCTGTCGACGTTTAAAATTTCTATTTTTTTTGAAATGTTCAGATGGGTTACAGTGTATTAAGTTATTCTGCAACCGAGCTTTCGATAACAGCGTCTAACACATAAGCATAGGCGTCATCATTCGTGTCACTCTCTAGTGGCTCATCGTTCATTAGTAGCTCACTGGTACCTAGCTGATAACGCTGTAAGCGCAGTACCTCCTCGTGCGTGCCATCGTGATGGTAGCCATCAATCTCTCCAGAAAATACTCTCCACTTTCCTTCGTGAGTTTTTATGCCTTGGTTATCGTAGGTGACCGGCTTAATTTGTAGACACTGTTTATCATTATTCATTTCACAGTCTACTTTTTTGGCATTTACTGCCCAAAACACGGCCTCACCCTTGCTGTTGTATTTCGCTTGAGGGGTGAGTCTACCGCTCCAGACCAAGGTGGCATTAACACTGGTAAACTGCGTCAAGACTGGGCTATCGCTCTGAGTCACCTTTAACTCACTGTTACCTAGCATCAGTGTACTCAAAGTGTTTTCGGCGCTATCGAGTTCGCTACAAGACATTTTGGTGCTCATACCTTCATCTATAGTCAGCGTATGTCCTTGTAGTTGGTAGGCGGCGCTAATTGTATTGCAACCAACACTATAACTGAGCGTGTTCTGTCCTTGATGCTCATTGAACACTAGGGTAACTTGGCTATTAATGTTCGCAAACTCGGTCACAGATTGATGGTTCGCATCAGTGACACTATCAAGTGTCCAACGATGACGAGATAAGGTGTCAATCAGCTGCGCTTCAGCATTAGACATAGTTGATCTGACTGGGTCTGATGTAGGGCTCACATTGGACGTCAAGTTTTCGCTCGCTACCGAATCTAATGCGTCGTTGACTTCAGTGCTATCTGATGCACTCTCTTCGCTAGTTGTTATTTCTTTTTGACAAGCACTTAGCATCAAACTTATTGCCAACACACTAGGCAATAAAAATACTCTCGTTGTTGGTTTTTTTGCTCTACCTACCATATTTCATACCTCGTAGTAAGCGTGTATCACTTTTTTCTATGTCTGGTTTTCATACTGGCTTTTATTAAATGATCATGTGGAATGAGATTATTATAATCAATTTAGATTGACCACTATAGACTGAGGGATATTGCCTTATGTAATGAAATGTTGATTTTTATTATTATTTAAATCTATTGTTGTTTGATGCCATAAGTATTACGAAAAAAAGGACAGCCAATAAATATCAGCTATCCTTGATATTACTTAAAATGCATTTGTTTCTCAGGTTAAATTTGGTTCTCAGGCTAATAGATCTTTGAATACCTAAATTTTAACGTTGGTTCATGCAGACTTGTTTTTGGCTATATTTTTAATACTAAAACGCTCATTCATCTTTTGATAAAAGCGTGCTAGGTTTTCACCTTGCTCATTAGGATTAATCTTAAGCACTTTACCAAAGTCTAGGCTTAGATAAAGCACGATATCTGCAAAGCTCAGTTGCTCACCTACTAGATACTCACGACCCTCCAAAATTGTCTCAAAATACCCCATTGCCTTGATAGCTCGAGCAATCGATGGCGCGACGAACTCTGGCACCTGTTCAACACGCTGTGCTTTTGACGGGTGACTGTGCTGGAATGCTAGCATCAAATTGTACATCACCTCGAACTCAGCAACACGGCGCATAGAGCACACTTGGGCACGCTGCACCACGTCATTACCCATGACCGAACGCTCTCCATAAACGCGATCTAAATACTCGCAAACTGCCTGTGAGTCATTGAGCACGGTACCGTCATCTAGTGTTAAGACGGGTACGGTCTGCATTGGGTTCATTTGAGTAAAGGCTTCTGACATCTGCTCGTTTGCAGCAAAGTCAATATCAATCACATCAATGTCATCCATATCATCGACATCGATGCCTTTTGAAGCCAATAAAATAAGTGCTTTGCGCGGATTGGGTGCGGTACGAGTAACGTATAGTTTTTTCATAGTAAATTCCTTGTAATAATGATTGAACAACAGCTTAGCGTTAATACGCTTTATTATGATCGTAGTAGTACTGAGTAGCAAACTATTGATGCTTTATACCACAGTTATAGCCTACTCTGACCCTCATGGCAAAGGCTGATTGCTCATGAGTCAAAATATAAAAAGCCCCACGACATTGAGTCATGAGGCTCTATTTAATCATATCTATGCAACCAAGCTAATTATTTGTTTGGTGCAGGTGTCGTACGCAAGTACGGCTTGATTTCTTTATGACCTTTTGGATAGTTGGCAGCAATATCTTCGTTCTTGACGCTTGGTGGAATGATCACGTCATCACCTTCTTTCCAATCTACTGGCGTTGCGATATTGTATTCGTCAGACAATTGCAATGCATCAATAACGCGGATGATTTCATCAAAGTTACGACCACAGCTCGCAGGATATGTCAGTGTTAGGCGCACCTTCTTGTTCGGATCGATGATAAACACACTACGTACTGTGTGCGTACTGTCTGCATTAGGATGCATCATGTCATATAATTCAGCGACTTCCTTGTTGGGGTCAGCGATGATTGGAAAGTTCATATCTGTCCCTTGCGTCTCACCGATATCATTTGCCCAAGACTTATGATCTTCTAGACTATCTACAGAAATACAAATCGGCTTCACATTGCGCTTTTGAAACTCGCCGTTCAATGCGGCTGCACGCCCAAGCTCAGTGGTACATACTGGGGTAAAATCTGCTGGATGCGAGAAAAAAACCACCCAATGATCACCTGCCCACTCGTGGAAATTGATATCACCTTCTGTGGTTGTCGCATCAAAATTGGGTGCGGTATCGCCTAAACGTAAATGTGCCATGCTTTATTCCTTAGCTATGTTGATGAACGCTTGTATCGACTCGTTGGCCGCGCGCTCTATTATTATCATCGACGTGCTCGCCATAAAAATGCAAAGCACATCCGTAAAAACTGACTTTATAGTAACAAACTGGTTATGAATGTCTTGTGACGAATTGTAATGCGGTTATTCCACTCTAAACTATCGGAGAACGTAGAATCTGGGTCAGTTCTATAATAGCCCGATTAAGGTTTATATTGTGACAAATAGTGCTGAATATCACTCTTTTGTGGATGCTCACTCAACCAGGTCGCAAAACCTTCAACTTTATCAAAGTCTGTCCCTAACTTCTGCTGATAAAGTTTTTTAAAAGACTGATCGCGATCTTGATTTCTTAATTGCTGTTGCCACGGCTCACTCATTACCGCGGTGAGTTTATCCTGCATGTTTAGATATTTGAGTAATGACCATTCACCTCGGTCTAACCAAACATCATCACAAGTGTGGCAAACGTTAATGGTGTTTTTATGCTCATTGTTAATGCGATATTTCAGCATAAACTTACGACAACGTTGACAGATGAGCGCATTATCTGTGTTGTCTAATTCATCCGCACTAAAAGCGTCTAAGGTCTCATTCGCATTATTGACAGCGGGATGGTTTTCAAGCCAAGTACGATAGCTTAGTAAATCGAGATAAGTCCCTTCGCAGGATTCGCAACCCAAAGCTGACAGGGTATCATCAAGCTTAGTCGGTGATAAGCTTTGGTTAGTACATTTATAGCAATTTAAACTCATAACATCCTCTTTTAAAGTTAAGTTTAGGGCATGTTTAATAACTCACAAATAAGCACTGTCTGTAGATTTATAATTATTCACAAAATGGGCTTGCTTGCAAACTACTATTGTTCAGTATTATTTCAAAACATCATTTTAGCAATGACATTTTAGAGACTGGGCCAATATGGATTACGCTGGCTTATAGCTATCACGCAAGCTAACGATTTGGTTAAATACTGGCTTATCCGTGCTGTGATCTTCGCTATCGGTGATAAAGTACCCTTCACGCTCAAACTGGAAACGCGTGCCAGCATCAGCACTGGCTAAAGACGGCTCAACGACAGCGTTTAGCTCCGTTAATGAATTAGAGTTCAATGCCTGATGAACGTCAGCGACGCTACTTGGATCCTCAACACTAAATAGCTGCTCATACATACGTACGATTGCTGGTACGCCTTGACTGGCTGATACCCAGTGAATCACCCCTTTAACTTTGCGGCCTTCAGGATTTTTTCCTAGCGTTGCAGGATCAATTGTCGCTTTTAGCTCAACGACGTTGCCACTCTCGTCAGTGATATGCTCAGTGACGGCTAACACGTAGGTGTTACGCAAACGAATCTCTGGCTTTTCTGGAGAGAGACGCTTGTAGCCTGCTGGTGGTTCAATCTCGTAATCACCTTGGTCGATGTATAGCGTCTCGGTAAATGGGATCTCGCGCTCACCCATGTCGACGTTAGGATGTTTGGGCTGAGTCAACCAAAGCGTCTGCGTCGCATCGTCAAAACGTGCATTAACACTATCGGCTTTTTGCGACTCCCAACTGCTGACCGCCTCGCTAAAGTTGGTAATCGTCACTTTTAATGGCTTTAACACCGCCATACCACGACCAGTTGTCGTTTCTAACGACTGACGAACGCTAAATTCCAATAAGCGAAAATCAACCACGCTATCGGCTTTGGTCACGCCCACACGCTCACAAAAATCACGCAAGCCCTCTGGTGTATAACCACGGCGGCGCATGCCAGCAACGGTCGGCATACGGGGATCGTCCCAACCGCTGACGATGCCTTCATCGACGAGCTGCTTGAGCTTACGCTTACTGGTCAATGTGTGATCCACGTTTAAGCGGCTAAACTCGTACTGATGCGGCGGCAGGTCAAAACCGATCTTGGCGATAACCCAATCATAGAATGGACGGTGGTCTTCAAACTCAAGGGTACACAATGAATGAGTTATACCTTCAAGCGCATCAGAGAGCGGATGAGCAAAATCATACATCGGATAGATACACCATTTGTCACCAGTTTGATGATGGGATTGATGCATGACGCGATAAATAACAGGGTCACGCAGGTTCATATTTGGGCTAGCCATATCGATTTTGGCACGCAGCACGGCCTTACCTTCAGCGTATTTACCTTCTTTCATATCATTGAAAAGCGCTAGATTTTCTTCGACGCTGGCATCACGCTGCGGAGATGGCGTGCCCGCTTCATTGAATGAACCACGGTTATCGCGAATCTGCTCAGGCGTTTGCAAATCGACATACGCATCGCCTTGCTCAATCAACTGTATTGCCCATGCATGCAACTGGTCAAAATAACTTGACGCGTGGTACGCCTCGCCTGCCCACTCAAAACCGAGCCACTTCACATCATTTTCAATATTATCAATGAAATCTTGTTTTTCTGCGGTTGGGTTGGTGTCATCAAAACGCAGGTTGCATACACCGCCGAACTCTTTGGCCACCCCAAAGTTTAGACAGATAGATTTGACATGACCTAAGTGCAAGTAGCCATTTGGCTCAGGCGGAAAACGCGTGACAATTTGCTGATACTTTTGCGCATTGACATCGTCACGAATGATATTACGGATAAAATCATTTTTTGGTTCGTCTTTTTGTGCAGTGTTGTTTGAGTGCTCACTCATCGGGTATTGCTCCTAACGCAAATTATCAGTTCATGGTGCGTGCCATCACGCATCACGAAACGTTTAAACTAAAGTATTAAAATAAATTGGGATATAAAAACTCAGATAGTGCGACCGCATTATCAAAATTTGTCAAAGCTGATCAAAAATGGGTAAAGTTGCGTTATTCTATCAGGTTTCACAAACGCATTAACAGCCTGATACATGACACGGGATAAAAAAGCCGTTAGACTACCCGTAACTTTTTAACAACCAACTTTTAACCACCACTTGACAGCGTCATTTAAGGCGCTGCAATCAAAAAGGAATATCCCATGGTAGACATGCCACCAGTAGTAGAACTTGAAACCAATATGGGTGCGATCGTTATCGAACTCAACGAAGAAAAAGCGCCAAAAACCGTAGAAAACTTTTTGAACTATGTAAAATCTGGTCAGTATGACGGTACGATTTTCCATCGCATCATTGATGGTTTTATGATTCAAGGCGGCGGAATGGACGCTGAGATGAATGAAAAACCAACCAATGCGCCTATCGAAAACGAAGCGGACAATGGTTTGAAAAACGACAAAGGTACTATCGCAATGGCGCGTACCCAAGATCCGCATTCAGCAACCAGCCAGTTCTTCATCAACGTAAAAGACAACGACTTCCTAAACCACTCTGGCAAAAACATGCAAGGCTGGGGTTACACCGTATTTGGTAAAGTAACTAGCGGTATGGACGTTATCGAAAAAATGCGCAGCGTCCCAACGGGTCGTTTCGGTATGCATGCTGATGTGCCAAAAGAGCCAGTTGTTATCAATTCAGCAACCATCGTTACTCAGTAATAGCTATTCGATAAAAGCTACTTAATAGCAGCTACTCAATAATAGCTGTGAATGAGCGAGCATTTTGTAGTAGAACTTATTAAGTCATGCTCGCTATACGATAAGTCACGAGGACAAATATAAATGCAAAGTTTTGATCACTTAATCACGACCCGCCCTCATCAAGTGCGGCAAGTATTGATTAGCGATTTGCATTTATCGCCTCAGGAGCCTGCCTTAGTGCAGGCTTTTTTGGCGCTATTAGATGACTGTCTTGCCCTGCCAGCGCTCAAACGCCTCTTTATATTGGGTGATTGGTTTGAGGTATGGCTAGGCGATGATATGTATTTATCCCTATTAAAAGAAAAAAGGTCAGAGGACGAACAAATAGCGCATTGGCTAACCCCGCTTATCGCCAAACTCAAGCAGCTACGTATCAATGGCTGCGAGATATTGGTCATGCATGGCAATCGTGATTTTTTGTTGGGTCAGCCGTTTTGTAATCTATTCGGTGGTGAGCTGATCAGCGAACCGTATACTTTGGCTATTGGTCAACAGAATTACCGCTTGGAACACGGTGACGCACTCTGCACGGATGACAAGAAGTATCAGTTCTTTCGTAAAATCATGCGTAACCGTCTGACTCAGTGGTATCTGCTTAGCAAGTCATTAGAAAAACGCTTAGCCATCGCAGATAACATGCGCAAAAAAAGCCAGCAGAATAATGCTAATAAAGCCGCTTATATCATGGATGTGAATGATAAAGCCGTATATCAAGCCATTACTGCTAGCGATGCACTACTGCACGGACATACCCATCGTCCCGATATCCATCAAGCTACCACTGATAAAAAGCGCTATGTGCTTGGCGACTGGCGATTATTAGATGAAGATACCCGCCAGCCAAAAGTCAGTGCGGTAATTGGAACAATAACAGATGATGAGCATTCAGATGACCGTTTGAATAGTAACAATTTAAGCAGTAATGATACTGAGTTTGAGTTATATGAGTTTGAATGTCTTATTCGCTAAAATGCGTTTAATGGCGCTTTAAACTTAATGGCGTTTTAAACAACGTATCTTAAAAAACATCTCTTCAGTTCAAAAAGGGTCTGTTGATAGTTCAACAGACCCTTTTTACGTTTACTACAATCTTGAACTGCTTATCGCTCGCTATCTAATCCATCAATTTAAAGAAATGCTGACGATAATGCTTTAGCTCACGAATAGAGTCGCGAATATCATCCAATGCTAAATGACTGCCCCCTTTTTCAAAGTTCTTTAAGATATCAGGACGCCAGCGGAAACACAGCTCTTTAATTGACGATACATCAAGGTTACGATAATGAAAGAAGCGCTCAAGCTCTGGCATTTGGCGCGCCATAAAGCGGCGATCTTGACAGATAGAGTTGCCGCACATTGGTGACTTGCCACTATCGACCCATTTACTCAGAAACTTAATGGTCTCAGCTTCCGCTTCCGCCAATGTCACCGTGCTACGACGCACACGGTCGACCAATCCTGACTGACCATGTTGCTTGGTATTCCAGTCATCCATTTTATTTAAGACTTGATCCGATACCTTAATCGCAAACACAGGCCCTTCAGCAAGCACATTCAAATCTTCGTCAGTCACGACAGTGGCAATCTCGATAATCTCATCGTTTAAGGTATCAAGTCCGGTCATTTCTAAATCAATCCACACCAGCCCTTTTTTACCTTGATTTTTGATTTTAATCTTATTGGGATGGTCACCGGTAGCCATAAAATATCCTATCATTCATAATTTTAAAAAAACAACTTTAGAAAAACAATTGAAAAAACGTATTACACGTAGACACCCGTGCTCAGACAGTATTGCAACACGCTACTTGGTTTAGAAAACCTATAGAATCGTACAATATTACAAAACCCCTGTCTGCCGCAGACGCTTTAGGCTGTATGTTAGCAAATTTTCACGCTACACTTAGCAATATTTTTATAATAGGTCAAAACCCATGGCATTAATCCGGCAACGCAAACTGACCAAACAACAGATTCGTCGCATCGACAAGCAGCAATTGTTAAGTCAAGACAGCATCGATGATAGCTTGATGGATGGCGTGGTCATGGCGCATTACGGTAAGCAATTAGAAGTACAAGTCACAAGTCTACCTGCAATGATACCTGAGCAGCCAGAGATTGCGCCTGATGATCCAGAGCCATTTTGGCAAGCGCTTGAGCTTGGCGACATCTGGCGCTGCCACGTACGTACCAACCTACCGATGCTAGCCGCTGGTGACCAAGTGCGCTGGAGTGCCGACTCCAACACAGGCTTTGGACGTATCGAAGCCGTCAAACCGCGTACGTCATTGGTCTCTCGCCCTGACCGTTATCATAAGCTCAAACCTGTTGCCGCCAATGTTGATATTCTGGCCATTGTCTTTGCCCCATTGCCTGCCGCCGCTCCTACTTTGATCGATCGCTATCTGGTGGTGTGCCATCACGCGGGTGTCAAACCACTGCTTGTCCTTAACAAAGCCGATCTGTTGGCCCAAGAAAACGGTGTCGATACGAGTGAATTATTGGCACAGTATGCCGCACTTGGCTATGAAAGCGTCCTGACCTCAGTCGATTGCCCCGAAAATATCGCCGAGAATGATGAGCAAGAAGGCCTCGATGAGCTAAAGCGCTATATAGACAAAAAGCTGGTGATCTTTGCCGGTCAGTCTGGTGTTGGCAAAAGCAGCCTTATTAACGCCCTACTTCCTGAGTCTGGTCAAAGCGTCAATATCATCTCGCAAAACTCGAAGCTTGGTCAACATACCACCACGACGAGCCGACTGTTGCCATTTAACCCAGATGATCTCACTCAGGGCGGTATTGTGGATACTCCAGGTATCCGTGAGTATGGTATTTGGCACCTCACGCCCGATGATATCATCTCAGGCTTCGTTGAGCTCGCGCCATTGGCCGGCGATTGCCAATTCCGTGACTGTCGCCACACCCATAACAGCAAAGGCTGTGCACTATGGCAAGCCGTGGCGAATGGGACTGTATTGCAGCGCCGCGTCGAAAACCTCGTGACGCTAAGAGAAGAGGCAGATACTAAGCCTTACTGATTCTTATTAGGCTCAATTGACGTCATCTCAAAGTCAAGATGACAGCTCGATTATTGACCGTGTTATCGCCCGTTTACTATAGATGACCTTATCGGTATAATAGCGCCTTGTTCACTATCATTGGGCTGGCTTCTCAGCCTGATAGAACACTTATTTTTTTGGAGGTATGGTTTGGATCGTGCGCTGGAATTTGTGGGCAACCACCCGTTTTTATTTGGTATATTAGCCGTACTTGCTATCCTGTTTTTTACCATTGAAAACAAACGTAGTGGCAGAAAAATATCGCCCAACACTCTTGGTATGATGGTCAACTCTCAAAATGCGCAGCTGATCGATATTCGCGCCAAGAAGAAGTTTGAATCAGGTTATATTCAAGGCAGCCGCAACATACCTTTCACTGACCTCAAAGACCGCTTAGAAGAGATTCGTGCGATTGAGCAGCCAGTAATTATTATCTGTGATATGGGCGTACAAGCAGGCGCAGCCATTCAGATGATTGGCAAAGATGACGTTTATCGTCTAGAGGGCGGTGTTGGTGGTTGGCAAGGTGCTGGCATGCCATTGGTTGGTATAAAAGACGCTAAATCAAAGAAAGGTAAGTCAAAGCCCAGTCTAAGCAAATAGCAGTTTTACTTAAACAATAAGCTTAGTTAGTGTTTACCACTTACTGACTGAAGATCGAAAAATGAAAAGACACCTTATAAAGAGGTGTCTTTTTTTGTGCAGTACTTATAAGGCAGTAAAGTTAAGGTGACAAAGTTAATGCTGTGAGGCGTTTTAAACTGAGACGGCTTGAATTTGTCGTACCTATCCCCACTTTAGTAGTGAGCACAATCGAATACATTTGTACTTTACTCATTGATAACAGACTATACCAACACGTAGACTATGATAATTAATCGTGTTATCTATAATAGTGCTGTTGTCTCACAAATTTATAAATAAGGATTAACCATGACTGTACCAGTTAAAGTTTATACCACACCTATCTGCCCATACTGCTCAAACGCCAAACAATTATTAAAAACTAAAGGCGTTGATTATGAAGAAATCGGTATGCACGATATGAGCCGCGAAGACCGCCAAGCATTGATGCAAAAAACCAATAACTACCGCACTGTGCCACAAATTTTTGTTGGTGATACCTTTGTTGGTGGCTTTGATGAGCTTAACCAAATGAACCAGCAAGGCAAACTTGACGAGCTATTAGCAGGTTAATCTGCTACTTTACGCTACTGTCTGTTTTTATGCCTATAAAGACAGACAGCGGTGGGTTTAAACATAGCTTTTGATTCAAATGTAGTCCTTGATATAAATACAGTATCAAGAAGTAGTGATAAAAACATCGAGTTTTCGTCCCTATTTATATTACAATGAATTTCTATTAAAATGACCGTTTGCCCAATTATTTGATTTAATTTTAGAGGATTTATCATGGCTGAAGAACAAGCACAACCACAATTGGCATTAGAGCGCATCTACGTAAAAGATATGTCACTTGAAGTACCAGGCGCGAGCGTATTCACCAAAGAGTGGAACCCAGAGCTTGATATCAACTTGTCTAGCAATGCTGAAAAGCTAGATGATGACCATTATCAGATCATCCTTACCGTGAGCGTTACTGCCAAAAATGCGGAAGAAGCAGCGTTTATCGCTGAAGTGCATCAGGCAGGTATTTTCTTACTAAAAGACATCCCAGAAGACCAAATCGGTCAAATCTTAGGTGCATACTGCCCTAACGTGCTGTTCCCATACGCTCGTGAGGTCATCAGCGACATCGTGACGCGTGGTAGCTTCCCGCAATTACTACTCGCTCCTGTGAACTTTGATCAAGCATACGCGCAAAGCCAGCAGCAAGCGCAAGTGGATGCTCAAGGTAACGCATAAGCATTAATTAAAATATATGAGCTCTACCAGTCGTATATTTGATAAGAGGCCGTTTACTTATAATGAGTAAGCGGTTTTTTTTGTGTGATTTCTCATGAGAATTTACAAAATTATTTGTTAGCCATCATGAAAGATAAATCTGTAAGATCTTGAATTAATAGACATATTGGATCAACAGATATAGAAAAACCCTGCTATCAAACAGGGTCTTTAATGACGATATCGACTGGCTAAATGAATTAGTTACAATCGATCATTAGCCTTTTAACGCTGATAAGATCTGCTGCTTGACCTCATCAATACCTTGCGTACCATCAAACTTATCATAGCTAGGTGCATCATCACCCTCAGTCGCTTTGTCTTGGTAAAAACCAACCAATGCTGACGTTTGCTCATGATACGTAGACAGACGGTCGCGGATAGTCGCTTCTTGGTCATCTTCACGCTGAATAAGCGCTTCGCCAGTGACATCATCGATACCATCAACCTTTGGTGGGTTGTGATCCACATGGTAAACACGACCCGAACCTGGATGCTGGCGACGGCCAGACAAACGGCTGACGATTTCGTCATCAGGTACGCTTATTTCGACCACATGATCGATGGCAACATCAGCATCTGCAAGTGCCTGCGCTTGAGGAATAGTACGCGGAAAACCATCCAAGATACAACCGTTGACACAATCAGGCTTAGCGATACGCTCTTTGACTAGGTTGATAATAAGATCATCAGAAACCAAACCACCAGCATTCATAATATCCTTGGCTTTTTTGCCAAGCTCGCTACCTTCTTTGATTGCTGCGCGTAGCATGTCGCCAGTTGAGATCTGTGGAATGTCATATTCTTTAGAAATAAACTGGGCTTGAGTACCTTTACCGGCGCCTGGTGGTCCTAGCAAAATAATACGCATCATTACACGACTCTCCTTAATAGATAGGATTTTGGGATTAATAAAACTTAGGGATTAATGGTTTGCAAAGCTACCTTACCTTGTGGCTTTGCAAACCTCAAGTATTTTCATAATTACGGTTATGAGTTGCTATGACTTAGCTGTTCATACAACACTGTTGCGCCCTTATATAACGGACAGTGTCACTAAGGTGATAGCGACTCATAGTAACAGAGAAGTCTATAGTACAGCGAACTTAAAAGAGTATTAAAACCACCCGTTATTTAACTGCTGCAAAGCAATATATCTCACTTACAACCAGAATGAGGCTGCTACGCTTTTGTAGTGAGTAGACTATGCTACGGTATTTGCTGATTGATTTCTACATTGGCCTGAGTTTGATCAGCACTAATCACTACGGGATTACCTGACAGGTCTCCAGACTCTGCGACTGCGTTACCACTGTGGCTGATACGAGCAATGACTGCCAACTGTACTTTGTCTCCTCGAGCAGATCCTATAGTACGTCCTGGCATCATAGCATCAAGATCGCTTAGGCTAATAGTAGCCTCGCCTTGCTTGATGGCGCTGATCGGTAAGCGCTTGGCGGCAAACGGTGGTCCACCATTGACATCACGAATCGCGACAAACAGCACATCATCAGCTTTGACCAACGGTAGCAAGCTTGAATTTATCTTAACGGTCACCTCAACACCTTCAGAGGCTTGCTGCTGCTGGATAGCCACATTAGCACTCAGCTCATCTAGGCTTGAGAGCGCCTGCGTATGATCGCCTGGCTTGGCAGAAATACTAGCACGCAAGCGTTTTATCCAGCCTTGTGCTTGGTCAAAGTTATTCGCTCGCGCCTCACCCATTGCCATCAGCATCTGAGCACCTTCATGCTCTGGGTTAGTTGCCAATAACTCTTCTAGTACTCGGCGACTATTAGCATCTAGCTGACCTTGATTAGCAAAAAAACTGATCTGCGCATAAGTCGCTGCAATTTCTTCGTTGTCGGGTGACAGGCGATAAGCACGTGATAGAGCCTCTAGCGCTGAATCAGTCGCTTCTAATGACAAAAATAGCTCTGATAGGCGCATCCAGCGATTGTAGTCATAGGCATGGCGATAGACATTGGTCTGCATGGCACTAATCAGCTGATTACCATCTTCGATAGCCCAGGCTGGCGGCTGATCAATTTTACCTGTTAATAAATCATCAGCCACTTGACCTACTTTGTCCTCAGCAGCCCATAGCTCAAACACAGGAGTACGATCAGCGACCATCAAGTAGGCCATGGCTGTAAGGACGGGGACCCAAACGATGATGATCAATCGACTTTTGATACCAGGCGTGACCATAGGGGCGACTTCACGCTGAGCATCTAAGAGCTGACGTTCTAGCTCTAGCTTTTGGTTTTGATAATGGTGATCATCAATGATGCCACTATCTTTATCTGTTTTTAGCTCAGCCAAACGCTCACGGAACACGGCAACGTTGATATCTAATAGCTGATTGTCCACAGGCTTACTGTGTTTGCGCGGTGCTTTTAGCCATGGCTTGATCGCGATAACACCAAGCAATAAGGCAATAAGTAAGCTTAGCGCAATAAATAAGCCAACCGTAGAGAATATGGTCATTTTTTGCCCCCAAGGCTTGTAATGTCATGATCGTCTTTATTATCAGCACGTGATAACAAACGCTCAAGCTCCGCTTTTTCGGTGGCAGATAATGCCTCAGTAGTATGCTCTACTGCCACGCCACTGTCGCCACTAGCGACCAGCTGACGCCGTTTGCTTTGCCAAAACCATCCAATGATCAAGATGATGAGCAATAATGGTGGGAAAAACCACAAGATCCATGTCGAAGGACGGACTGGTGGCTTATAACTGATAAAGTCGCCATAGCGTTCCTGCATATAAGCACGAATCTCACCATCACTTCGGCCGTCTTTGACCATGTTATAAGTTTTTTGTTTTAAATCTTGAGCAATTGGTGCATCAGAGCCTGCTAGGTTTTGGTTTTGACATTTTGGACAGCGTAGCTCTTCAATGAGACCGCGATACTGAGCTTCTTGTTGTACAGAGTCAAAGTCATAAACATCAATAGCAGCAAAGCTGGTCATACTCAATAAACAAGCAATGAGAACGCTTGTTAGTTTTATAACCAGGGTTTTTATTTGATAGGCCATCATTTACATGCCTCCGCAACCTGATTCGGATCTGGACTGGTACCGTTATTATTGGCTTCGTTTAGCACCATCAAACAAGGCGTGATACGACTTTGCCAATTGCTCTCATTGATCTCACCGATAATATGCTGACGAATGATCCCCTCACCATCTACAACGAAGGTCTCAGGTGCACCCGTCAAACCCAAATCTAAAGCAAATTGCCCTGATAGATCCTGAATAGACATCGAGAATGGATCGCCGCCCCTATTTAGATAGCCCAATGCATCACCGATATCATCTTTGTAATTAATACCTACTAAGTTGACACCGCGCTCTTCTAGTGTCATCAAAAAAGGATGTTCAATGATACAAGTCGGACACCAAGAGCCCCAAATATTCATGAGGAATGGCTGATCTGGCAGGTTGTCATTGGTCATGATACGACTGGTATCTGACAACAATGGCAGCTCAAAAGCAGGCACAGGACGCTCAAGCGCGGTATTAGTCACAATATCGGTCGGTTTTCCCAGACGCATATATAGCATGGCAAGCAAGCCAACAAAAATTACTAAAGGTATTAAAAACCCTATTTTTAGTGATTTTTTACTTTTGGCTTTTCTGTTGCCTTGTTGAGCAGTACTGTGCTGCTTATTGTTGTCAGGTGTGTTGTTTGAGGCTGTCATATCAATGATCCCCTGTCTTTGTAACTGACGCATCCAAATCTGCAACCGTCGTAAACCCTGACTTTTTGGCAGCGATCTGTGCAGGTGTTCTGGTTTTTTTGATACGGTAACGATTGTCTAGCATACTGAGTAGGCCACCGAACGCCATAATAAGCGCACCCAGCCATATCCAGCGGATGAGTGGTTTGACATAGATACGGAATGCCCACTCGTTGCTGTCCTCAGCAATTGGCTCACCAAGTGCCACATACACATCGCGCATCAGGCTGGCATCAATTGCCGCCTCTGTCATCGGCATCATACTGATAATATAGTTGCGTTTTTCAGGGTATAACGTGGTCACTTCTTGACCGTCTTTACTGACCGTGACCTCAGCTTGAGTAGCATCAAAGTTACTGCCTTTTACTTCGCTAAACCCTTGTACGGTAAAGTCATAACCTTGGACATTGACACTATCGTTTGGTCCGAGCGCCACATCACGTTCAATACTGAGCGTAGTGGTAAATGCCACACCAATGACTGCAACGAGCACCCCAATATGAGCAGTTTGTTGACCCCAATAACTTAGGCGCAACTGACGCAGTCCACTTAGGCGACTTGGTGCGTTTTTGGTCTTGTCTTTAAAGTCAACCACCATCCAGAACAGCACCCAAAAGCTAACCGCTAACGTAACACCAATATTTAGTATCGCTGATGGACTGGTGAAATAAGCAATGATCGCGGCCAACACCAGGCTACTTACGGCGATAACCATACCAGCACCCAGTAATGGGCGGCTGTCTTGTTTCCAGCGGATATTAGAGCCCATACCCATTGCCACTAACAGTAGCCAGGTTAATGGCACAAATAGCGCGTTGAAGTACGGAGGACCAACAGAAACCTGACCCAGATTAAATGAATCAGCGATTATGGGATACAACGTCCCTAGCAATACGACCAAGGTCGAAATCAAAATGATAACGTTGTTAATCACTAAGAAGGACTCGCGCGAAACCAGACGATACTGGCTCTCAACTGTCAGACGCCACCCACGTACCGCAAACATCAACAGACCACCACCAATAATCACCCCAAGAATGGCTAGAATCACCAGACCACGGGTCGGATCAGCGGCAAATGAATGCACTGAAGTGATAACACCTGAACGAACGAGGAACGTACCTAATAAACTGAGCGCAAAGGCGAAGATCGCTAGCATGATTGTCCATGCCTTGAATACGCCGCGCTTTTCAGTCACTGCAAGCGAGTGTAACAACGCCGTACCTGCCAACCATGGCATTAGTGATGCGTTCTCCACAGGATCCCAGAACCACCAGCCGCCCCAGCCAAGCTCATAATACGCCCACCATGAGCCAAGCGCGATACCAACCGTTAAGAAACCCCAAGCCGCCAGCGCCCACGGACGTGACCAACGTGTCCACACCGCGTCCAAACGACCTTCCCACAATGCTGCCATACAAAAAGCAAATGGCACAACCAAACCCACATAACCCATATAGAGCATCGGTGGATGAATGATCAAACCAAAATCTTGCAAGACAGGGTTTAGATCCGCGCCATCGACGGGCAGATTGGGTAAGGTACGATCAAATGGTGATGAGGTGAAGATAAGCATCGCCAGCATCATCATCTGCACACCGGCCAGTATGACAAGCACACGTGCACGCATCGTAAGAGGTAAACCGCGGCTAAAATAAGAGACCAGCGCACACCAGGTGGCCATAATGGTCATCCACAGTAGCAAAGACCCTTCATGACCGCCCCACGTCGCAGACAGCTTATAGTACCAAGGCAACAACGTATTGGAGTGCTGCGTGACGTAGACAAGACTAAAATCATTGTAATAAAAGCCTGCCATTAATGCTGCAAATGATGTAATCATGGCCGCAAATTGCGCCCATGCAAGACTTGGTGCTAGGCGCTGCCAAGCGACATGGTCACGCATAACGCCAATAGTTGGTAGTACCACCTGCAAAATCGCCAGTATAAAAGCGGCCAGCAAGGCAAAATAACCCAATTCTGTGATTAACATACGGTCTAACCTTGTTTACCTTGGATACAATTAAGGGTTCACCGATGGCATTGCTAGCCACTGGCAAACGCTAAATAGTCCTTTATGCGGTCATAGTTTACGGTCAAAAACTGAGGTTTTAGTGGCTATAGACGCACCTAAAACCCGCTACTATCATTGAGAGGTATCAACATGAATGGTTGATACAAAATGCTTATCTGTCACTGGTCTTATGTTACTTTATTGATTCAAACTGTATTAGATATTGCGGTGTGTGACTATTTGAAAATACTTATTATCGTATTCTTGCTCACAGTACTTTGATAACAAAATCATAGCGTCTAAATTACAGCATAGAAGTTATGGTATCAAAATCATGGCATCGAGGGGAAAAACACCAGCACCAGATGCAACCACCCTGCCAAGAATCCTGTCAGACCGCCCAATACAATCAAGGTCATCTCGTCTTCTCGAAAGGCAGGACGCAGTAGATTCTGAAACTCATTTGGCGTTAGCGCCCGTATTCTATCGCGAAACAGACCGAATATCTTACTGGCGCGACTTTCATTGAGCTCAGGATCACGCAGTGGTACCATCGTCGCTACAATTGACTTATCGATAATGGTATTTTTGAGCTGCCCATAATCACGGCGACCCAACCCCACACGTAATGTCGTACTGATCACTGGAGACTCTAGTACCGTGTATAAGTGCGACTTCATCAATTCACGAGTTTGCGCTGAACGATCACCATACATCATCTCATTCATGATGTTCTCAAGGGTGACCAAGTCTTTTACCACAATCTCAGCGAAAACTTCAGACACTTCCTCTTGGCGCTTCATAAAGCCGCCTTGCAAACGATACCTTGCGATATGCGGCATCACTGGCTTGATAAACGGGAAGCCACTCTGTACCGTGAATAGCTTTAAATAAGGTATAAAACGTGGCTCTACCGGATTAAATACCATCCAAATGGCAATCCAGTTGGTCAAAAATCCCCAAATCGCGGCGAAAAACGGTACAGTCCAATGCTGCGGCACCACCAAAAATATAAACATCTGAATAATACCAAACACCAAACCAATCAGTGCGCTGATATGCCAGATGAAATCGATCTCTTTTTGACCGACCCTTAGGAACATGTTAACCATCAGACGACGGTCGTTCTCCATCGTGTTAACGATCATCTTACGCATATCGACTAGATCTTCGACATGATAAGTCAAATCTGTCACCAGCGACTGCATGATACTGGGCAGCTCTTTGTGTGCTTGGGCATAGACACGGCGCTTTAGGGCGTAAGGCAGATTACCCCATAGGGCGGGCGAATGATCGAGCATAATCTCATCAATCAACGGCTCAAGATTTTTGTCCACCGTGTCAGTGACAAATAGCGCCATTTGCTCCGGTTCCATCGCCTTAAAAAATTCATCAAGCGAACCGAGTTTTGATAGCGTCTGATCAACAATGACGCCCGATATCTTGCCTGCTTTTCGCGGCACGATACCCTGCCAGCCGATACCTGGCAACCCAAAAAACGGGAAGTTAGGAATACGAATACCCCGAAACTTAATCGGGTAAAACAGCATCTTGAGTGCCATCCACACATGTACCCAAGTGACGAATGCCGTCACTGGTGGAATGGTCAGCATGGCAAAAAACTCTGGGTGTTCAGCGATTGTCTGCCACAATGAATTTACGTCCATGACTTCTCTAGTCCCTGACAGGTTGATTGTCGTTGCTATTGTCGTTACTGATAACAACTGATTAGCAAATTAGAACGTTTCAAAAGACGCTCTGCCCGTAACAATTACGATAAAATAAATCGCCTGATTTTAGCATACTTGCCATTTATTAGCACATATAGACCCTCAGCAAGTTGTGACTAAAGATGACATCTTTTATACGGTATCTTTAGTAGCAAAGATATCACCATGGCCCATCGCTTATAGAACGTATGGTCAGAACAAAATGAGCAGCCAAATACTGCACCCTTTCATTTGTTCTGTTATAATTTGTAGTGAAGCAACAAAGACTCCCTACGTAACAGTCGATCGTACCAATCGACGCCTCATAAATTTCTCTCGTACCACGCTATGTGATTGAAACCATTTGCATTATCCTTTAGACTCACCGCACTTTGGTTGACCAAGCCGCCCATTTATTCCTCTTTTACTGACTCACTGACCAATTGGGCTCTGATTTTCTATGAATAAACCGCTAACTCCCAATACTGAGCAGGTCAATAGCACCTTTACTAACCGTATTATTATCTTTGGGATTTTGATATTGATTGGTTTGGGCGGCTTGATAACGCGTTATGGTTATCTGCAAGTTTATGCTCATGATAAATATACCACTCAGGCTGATAACAATCGTATCAAGCTCATCTCTGCACCGCCTAGCCGTGGTTATATTTATGATCGTAATGGGATCATTTTGGCAGACAACCAACCCGTCTTTACTGCCATGCTAAGCCCCGATGAAGTCGACAATCCTGAGCGCACCTTGAGTTTGCTCGCACCTATCTTTGACTTAACAGCAGAAGACATTACGGATATTTTGGCGCGTTTAAGCAAAAACAAAAACGATCCTGTCACCATCAAAATCGACTTGACGGAAGCGCAACTGGCTCAGTTTAGCGAGCGCAAGCCTTTTTTTCGCGGGGTTTCTATTCAGAGTAAGCTGACACGCGACTACCCTTATGATGAGCTGTTTGCTCATGTTATCGGTTATGTTGGCCGTATCAATGACAAAGAATCTAAGCGTATAGACAAAGACCGCTATGCAGGTACTGACCTGATTGGCAAAATTGGCATCGAAGACTATTACGAAGATATTTTGCTTGGGCAACCCGGCTACCAATCAGTAGAGACAGACGCTCATGGCAACATCTTGCGCCAATTAGACACCAAGCCGCCAACTTCTGGTAATGACTTGACCCTGAGCTTGGACTATGGCTTACAGACCATCGCACAAAAGCAACTTGATGGTCGCCGCGGTGCAATTGTAGCGATAGATCCCAAAAATGGTGACGTACTGGCGTTTGTCAGTAACCCAAGCTATGACCCTAACCCGTTCATATCAGGCATCTCATTTAAAGACTACGACGCCCTACGTGAGGATCTGGATCAACCACTATACAATCGCGCCTTACAAGGTACCTACCCGCCTGGCTCTACTATCAAACCATTCGAAGGTTTGGGCGGTATACATTATGGCTTGCGAGACTGGGACACTACTATTTACGACCCTGGTTACTTCAGCCTACCTGGCGACTCGCATCGGTTCCGTGACTGGAAACGCGGGGGACATGGTACGGTTGATTTAAAAAAATCTATCGCGATGTCAGTCGATACTTATTACTACAAGCTAGCATATGAGATGGGTATCCAGCGCTTGCACGACTGGATGGTACGTTTTGGTTTTGGTCAAGACACCGGTATCGACCTTCCTAATGAAAAGTCAGGCATCATGCCCTCACCAAAATGGAAGCAAGACACTTATGATAAGAACTGGCTACCAGGTGAGACGATCTCTGTCAGTATTGGCCAAGGCTATTTCTTAGCCACACCGCTACAGATTGCTAACGCTACTGCCATGACCGCCAGTAAAGGGCAACATATCACCCCGCACTTACTAAAAAGCAGCGATGGTGCCGCAAAGGTAAAAGTAATCACCAAACCAGATGGCAAAATTGATTATAACGGTAAGCCTTCTGACTGGTTACGTATGCACGATGCCATGGAGAGTGTGATAGAAGACGGAACAGGACGCGGTATCTACACCCCGCGCTACCGTATCGCTGGTAAAACAGGTACCGCGCAGGTAAAGTCTATCGCTCAGGGCAAACGCTATGATAAGTCTGCGATAGATAAGCGCCACTGGGATCATGCTTGGTTTAATGGCTTTGCGCCAGTAGAAGATCCACAAATTGCGCTTGCCGTGCTGGTCGAAAATGGTGGCGGTGGTAGTACTACAGCCGCTCCTATTGGCCGTGCGTTATTTGACTATTGGATGGTACAACGAAAAACTGATCCTGTACTACCGCCGTCACCCGATGAGCTAAAAGTCATCAAGCGACAAAAGGCATTTGAAAAAGCATTGCAAGACGCACTGCGTGAAAAAGAAGCAAAGGCTCTAGAAGCGCAGGAAGCGGCAGAAGCAGAGGCAGAAATACAGGCAGCAGCGGCAACCTCTGAATAGTAGTATTTGACCGTTATTGCTAAAAAACTATTACTGAGTAAATACTGCTAGGTAGACCCATCTACATAAAACGCTTAAGCAAAACAGAGTATACGAGACCCCATAATGAAAAAACCCGCAAACGGACGCGTATCAAAAAAAACCCATAAGGCAAAAAGTGCAGCGGCAGGTGACGTGCGTATCATTGGTGGTCAGTTTAAGCGCCGTATTGTGAGCTTTATCGATGCAGAGGGGTTGCGCCCCACCCCAGATCGCTTGCGTGAGACTCTGTTCAACTGGTTACTGGCTGATATTCATGGTGCACAGGTGCTCGACAGCTGCGCGGGCAGCGGCGTGTTAGGGTTTGAAGCCTTGTCTCGCGGCGCGGCACATACTACTTTTATCGAAGTGAATAGCGCCCAGAGCAATATGCTACGTCAGAGTGCCGAGCAGCTGCGTCTTGATGCCGCCACTTATAGCGTCATCACGGGCACGGCTGAGCAAGTACTGGGTCAAGCCCAACTGAAGCAAGACCGACCGGCTCAGCGACCTTTCGATATTGTATTCATCGATCCGCCGTATGCTCAAGATCTGTGGCAGCCTATTTTGACCACGCTCATCACAAATGATTTGGTCGATACAAAGACGCTTATTTATTTAGAGGCAGATAAGGATTTAAGCGCTCAGCTTAAGCAGTTAGAAGAGACACTTAGTGAAAACCCAGATATTCATTTATCTAATACTCAGCAAATAATAAGCTTTGATTGTTTGAAACAAACCAAAGTCGGTCAAGTTGTTGCTGGACTTTATCAGCTGTCATTGTCATAATTGTACGGTAATTGCTAAGCGCATCATTAGCGATTATTTGTTAAGATCCTTTAGCAAAATCAATCAATACCTGTAAAAAATGTTTAAAACCGCTTAAAAACTGGCCTAACGCTGCAGTTTAATGTATAAAGGCGAAAATAAACCCCAATGCAGCTTGCAAGCGTAGGCGCTACTGCTTATAATGTGCAGTCTGTTTTTTGAGAGCCCCGTTCCCAGCTAAACTCTCAACGAATTCTAATTTTAAGGTTTTATCATGAAAACACTTAGTGCAAAACCAGCTGAAGTGACCCATGACTGGTATGTCGTAGATGCTGACGGCAAAACCCTTGGTCGCTTAGCCACTCAAATCGCAACTCGCTTACGTGGCAAGCACAAGCCTTCTTTTACTCCGCACGTTGATACTGGTGACTTTATTGTTGTCATCAATGCTGACAAAATCACGGTAACGGGTAAAAAAGCACAAGACAAAAAGTACTATCGTCACAGTGGCTACCCAGGTGGTATCAAAGAAACCAACTTCAATAAGTTGCTTGCACATAAGCCTGAAGATGTTCTACATAAAGCAGTTAAGGGTATGCTTCCAAAAGGCCCTCTTGGCTATGCAATGATCAAGAAGCTGAAGCTATATGCGGGTACTGATCATCCACATACTGCACAGCAACCTAAAGAACTAGACATCTAAGGATATACTTATGGAACGCAATTACGGAACTGGTCGCCGCAAGACGTCTACCGCTCGTGTCTTTTTATCAAAAGGTACTGGTAGTATCGTTGTTAACGGTAAGCCACTAGACGAATACTTCAGCCGTGAAACTTCACGCATGGTTGTTCGCCAGCCATTAGAACTACTAGACTCAGCTAATGCATATGACTTGTATGTCACTGTTGCAGGCGGCGGTATTAGTGGTCAAGCTGGCGCAATCCGCCACGGCATCACACGTGCATTGATCGAAGCTGACGAAACTTTGAAGCCTGCCCTAAAAGCAGCTGGTTTTGTTACTCGTGACTCACGTCAAGTTGAACGTAAGAAACTTGGTCTACGTAAAGCACGTAAACGTCCACAGTTCTCAAAACGTTAATCAAAGCGCTCTCTTATATTTTTGTTGCTATTGTCTTTTTCTCGGAGCGATAGCAGCAATATTTAATAAGAGAATAGTTTTGCAAAACCTTATAAGCTGTTTACAGCTTATAAGGTTTTTTTATGTCTCAAGGTTTTTTTATGTCTGTTAGAGGCGTACTACTCATATGGCTATTTCTACATGATGGCTTTCACTGTACGACTTTCCTTATAACGACACTGACTACCCCTATTTACCTTTAAGACTTCATTATAGAAAAGCAACGCATATCGATACTGCATAGTAGACACCTTCTAAAAATTCTAACTTGCAAAGCGTTTGACGCTACCCCATCATATCAATAACTTTTTATCATTAGCCGCGATGTCATAGACAGTGCTGTAGAAGGATATTATGAAAGCGCCTGAACAATACGACCCCAGTAAACCCTCTAGCAATAGCAGCGTACCGTCACCAAGTATGCAGCAGTCGAACAAGTCGCCTAAAATACCTGCTGGCACCCCAACGATTACGCAGAATCATAAGCGTACGGCGCAAGCAGATAAAAAGCCATTTCAGTGGCAGTTTTTAGCACCAAAATACTGGGGCATCTGGTTGTTATTCTTGATTATGTTGCCAATGATGTATCTACCGCTACGCTGGCAATTTTGGCTAGGGCGTCAGCTTGGTCGTTTGATTTATAATGCTGCGGGCTCACGTCGGCGTGATACCCTAATCAATCTCAAGCTGGCATTCCCAGAAAAACCAGAAGCTGAACGCGAATTGATGGCCAAGCAAGTTTTTGTCAATCAAGGCATTGGTGTATTTGAAACCTTGTGCGCTTGGTTTCGCCCCAATGTGTTTACTAGAACAGTATCTATCTCAGGACTACAGCATTTGGTCAATGCTCAAAACGAGCAGCGGCCCGTCATCTTATTAGGTGCACATTACACCATGCTCGATTTGGGTGGTTTGCTGAGCGCGCAGTTTTTCCCTGTGGACTGCATGTACCGTACGCAAAACAATTCTTTATTAGACTGGTTTATTTATAATGGTCGTACCAATATATTTGGTAAGCAAATCTCTAGCCGAGATATGCGCAGCTTGGTCACATCAATCAAAGCAGGACACGTTATTTGGTATTCCCCTGATCAAGACTATGGTCTCAAGCAAGGTGTCATGGCACCATTCTTTGGCGTGCCAGCAGCGACGATTACGGCGTCACGCCGTATGGCAAAAATGGGTAACAAAGCCACGCCACCTGCGGTTATGGCGCTGCACACCTACCGACAAACGCCAGACAGTCTGCCGCGTGGTAAGCGTCCACATTATCATCTGACTATCACCCCAGAGTTGGACAACTACCCAAGTCATGACGAGGTCGCTGACGCCACTCGAGTCAACGAGACGTTAGAAGGGCTCATTCGTATCGATCCTACCCAGTGGATGTGGTTTCATCGCCGTTTTAAACATGGGCCGAATGGTCGTACGGACATCTACAAGTAGACTTAGTATTTGGTAGACTTAATAGTTGAATGCTCAACAGACCCCAATAAATTTGCTATACTTTGCGGCTAATATTTCGCTTCTTTGACCCTATATTTATAATAACTTGATAAACAAAACAATGGATTTTTCATGAGTAATAACAGCACCTCTGGCAGCCAAGCTTCTGACAATTTAACTGAAAAAAAACGCATCCTAACTGGGATTAAACCTACTGGTATTCCGCATTTAGGTAATTACGTTGGTGCGATTCGTCCCGCAATTGAATCCATCCAAAATAGTGATCACGAAGCGTTCTTCTTTTTGGCAGACTATCACGGTATTATTGGTTGCTACGACCCTGCTATCATTCATGAATCGACGAGAGCGATTGCGGCCACTTGGATTGCTTGTGGTCTCGATCCTGAGCGTGTGACGTTCTATCGTCAGTCAGATGTGCCTGAAATTCCAGAGCTCGCTTGGGTTTTGAACTGCTCATGTGCTAAGGGTCTCATGAACCGCGCCCATGCCTATAAGGCAGCAGTGGATATCAATACAGAAAAATCCGATGTCGATCCTGATCAGGGAGTCACGATGGGTCTGTTTGGTTATCCTGTGCTAATGGCAGCTGACATTTTGATGTTCAATGCGACCCATGTACCTGTTGGCCGTGACCAGGTTCAACATATCGAGATGGCACGTGACATCGCAGGTACGTTCAACCATCGATACAAAACACTCTTTACGCTCCCGACAGCGGTTGTAGACAATGATATACCACTACTCACTGGCTTAGATGGTCGTAAGATGAGTAAAAGTTACAACAACACTATCCCCTTGTTTGGTGAGTCAAACCCGCAGGTCAGCTCAGAGAAACAAATGCACAAAGCCATCATGAAAATTGTGACCAACTCACAACTGCCTGATGAGCCGAAAGACCCTGATGACTCTGCTCTGTTTGAGATTTATAAAGCATTTGCTACTCCTGAAGAAATTGCTGACATGCGTGCACAATATGCAGCCGGTATTGGCTGGGGCGATGCCAAGCAAGCGCTATTTGATAAGATCAATGATGAGATTGCGCCTTTCCGCGCGCGTTACGAAGAGCTCCTGGCCAATCCAAAAGAGCTAGAAGAAATCTTGCAGATGGGAGCAGATAAAGCCCGTCGTCATAGCCGTAAGCAATTAGACAAGACTCGTCGCGCTATTGGTATCCGACCCCTTGCCAAAATCAAGTAGTCGTTTGATTGTCGCCATTTATCACTACTAGAGCGGATACCAAACGTGCAGACTAAGCCAAACACCAAACAAGCGGCTTTATCAAAAGCCGCTTTGTTCTCACCAGTGGATAAAACATCTACCAATAAAATATCTAAGTCTATATATAGTCAAAGTGACTATGCTGAATCAGTCAGTCATGATACTGCTCTACGTATCTATCAGACGCCAATACAGCATCTACCAGACGATCTTTATGTCCCGCCACAAGCCTTTGCGATTTGGCTAGAGCAATTTGCAGGTCCATTAGATTTCTTATTGTATTTGGTTAAAAAGAACAACGTTGATTTGACCCAAATGCCGATATTACCAATCACTGAGCAGTACCTTGCCTATATCAGTGAGTTGGGTACTGAGCACTTTGAATTGGCAGGTGATTATCTCTTGATGGCCTCCACGCTTATAGCCATAAAGACAGAATTGCTCCTACCGACGCCTGATACGCCTACTGATGAACGCGACCCAAAAGCCGAACTGATTGAGCGTCTTGAGGAATATGCGCAGATTAAAGTAGCCAGTCAGCGCTTAGATGATCTGGTACGTTTAGAGCGCGATGTGTTTTTGGCGATGGTCAGCATGCCTGGTCAAGAGATTATGAACGCTGAATTACCCAGCTACTCACCAACATTATTGATTGAGAGCTTATTTAAGATGCAGCTGCAGCCAGACTATCACATGCATACTATTAAGGTTGACGCCGTACCACTCTCTGACCGTATTGCCAGTATCAGCAGGCAACTGAGCACTGATGGTGCGCGCTCCTTTTATGAGCTATTAGACAAATCACAGGGCAAGATAGGTGTTGTCGTCAGCTTTGTCGCAGTGCTTGAGCTGATAAAACGGCAGCTGGTCGGTGTGATTAGCTCTGAGTTAGATGATGAGGTGATAGCATCTGCTACCCATACTGCTGGTCAGCGGTATACAGATGAGTCCTCAACACTGACATTGCAGTGGCTGGTCTAATATGCGTTAAGGCTAGTTGCTAGCATTGTTTATCAAAAAATTGAAATAAGAGCGCATTTTAGATGGTAGATATTGACGAATCAAAGCCGCATGATGACGCAGAGCTCACAAGCACTGCTGCTTCTGCCTCTAATGAAGCAAATCATGCTCATCTTGAGGAAACGAGTAAACACATCGAGGTACTATTGCATGCTTCAGAAGCGCCGCTAACAGCGCATGCGCTAAAGAAGCATTTGTCGTTATCCACAAAAGAGCTCAAGCAAGCCCTAGACGTATTACAACAACGTCTAGATACAGGTGTGCTCAAACTACACGAAACAGCTAGTGGCTATCGCTTGCAGATAGGTAATGATTACAGTCGTTTGATTCAGCGCGTCTTTCCGCAGCGTCAAGAACGCCTAAGCCAAGCACTGCTTGAGACATTAAGCGTCATTGCTTATAAGCAACCAGTAACGCGCAGTGATATCGAGCAAGTACGCGGTGTAACACTGTCCAGCAATATATTGCGCCAGTTGTTCGATAAAGGATGGATTATCGAGAAAGGCTATAAAGATACTTTGGGACGTCCCGCACTGCTTCATACTACTGCGCAATTCTTAGATGCGTTTGGGCTGAGTCATCTAGATGAGCTACCACCGATGCCAGATATAGATACCATACGAGCCATGTCTTAATTTTTCTGTTAGACAACTCAAACTATTCTCATAAAAAAGGACAGCCCCCGTAGGATCTGTCCTTTTTATTAGATGTTTAATCTTATACTGAGGTGAAACCTATTGAGCCTCTCACCTGCCAGTATTTATTAATTAGCCTTTATTGATTAATAACATCAACGCCTTTTGGCGGGTTGAATTTAAACTGGCTGCTACCGATGCTCGGGTTCATTTTGATACCACTGAACTTGATAGAAGTCGTTTGACCCAAAGTATCGTTTAGTACCATCATGACAGGTTTACCACCACTAAAGCTCATTGATAGGCTCTTAAAGCTAGCGCTGTCTGATTTTGGATACAGCACATAGTAGTTTTTGTTGCTGTATGGCTGAGTGATCTTGAAGTTCTGATCAATCTTGCTTGGATCACCTGATAGTAAAAGTGCTGGCGTATTGCCTACTTGGCTGTCGACATTTTGCTTAGTCGCTTGTTCTAGATCTTTGTCATAGATCCACATAGAGTTACCATTAGCAACGATCAACTGCTCTGATGGTGACTTGGTCTCCCAGCGGAAATTATTGGGACGCTGGACACTCATAGAGCCTGTAAACGTACCGCTGCTAGCCCCTTTCGTTGTTTGGCTAAAATTCGCAGTCATACTTTTGGTATTGGTCAATAACTTATTCAAGCGTTTGGCTGCCGTCATATTGTCAGCAGGTGCCGCTGTAGCAGACTGAGTCAATGCCATCATTGGCGCTGCGATACCAAGTGAGGTCATCAACACCCCTGCCAAAGCCCCACTCATTACTTTTTGTTTGGTCGTTTGTTTCGTAGATACAGTCATCATAAATCCTCTCTAAAAAAGCACAGTTGCTTTAAAAATAGTTGTTCTAAAAATAATCGCTTTAAAAATATTTACTTAAAATAAAACAGTTTATTGAAGTTTTTATTTTCTAAAAATGCTTATGTTTGCCAGTATCGAACTGGTATCAATCAGCAATGGCAACAGTGTGCCACTTTTTTTATTACGCGCCTAGTCGTGATTTGCAATCATTACTACGCCTGCCATACACGCTTGTAACCAATACAGTTACACAGTGAGATATGTCTTTATCGTCATTAGCTATGAGTATTATTTTGAAAAAATAGCTCAGATACAGTTTCAGACCATTGAGACGGTTTGATGATGGATATTTCGTTAAGACTCAACTCTTGAGTATGTAGTTTATGTATCGGTTGATAGGACTCTATAAACGCAAAAAGCCCCTACTACCATCAGGCAGTAGGGGCTTTTTTAATTATCCGATCATTCTATCCAAAGAACAAAATGACCTACATAGATAATTATGCGTTTTCAACCGTAACATAACGACGGTTAAATTTACCTTTGGTCTCAAACTTTACAACACCGTCATTTAGTGCAAATAAAGTATGATCACGACCCATGCCAACGCCTTCGCCTGCGTGGAATTCTGTACCACGTTGACGAACGATGATGTTACCAGCTACGATAGCTTGGCCACCAAAGATTTTTACGCCTAGCATTTTTGGGTTTGAATCACGACCGTTACGGCTCGAACCGGCAGCTTTTTTATGTGCCATGAGAAAATCTCCTTGTTAATGTGACTTATCGCTTATGCGACAACTCTTAAGCATTTAGTGCGCTATTTAGCAATGTTTGCTAAATGGGTAATTAGGCATTAATGGCTTTGATTTTTAACAAGGTGTACCATTGGCGGTGACCTTGCTCTTTGTGGTAATGCTTACGGCGGTTGTGCTTGATGATACGGATTTTTTCGCCGCGACCATGCTCAACAACTTCAACTTCTACGCTAGCGCCATCAACGACAGGCTGACCGATTTTGACGTTATCACCGTCAACAACCATCAACACGTCTTCAAATTTGATTGTTTCGCCTTTTTCTGCTTTTAGCAATTCAACTTTAAGCAATTCATCGACGACTACACGGTGCTGTTTACCACCAGTTTTAATTACTGCGTACATTGTATGACTCCGTTTAACCCGTGTGCCGTGGCTGATGTTATACCAACGCTTTTACGACGAACACGACAGGGAAAAATTAAAGGCAAGATTCTACGGCTTTTTGCTCATAAAAGCAAGCCGCGCCTCTTGTTTTTGTAAGGTGATTACACTAAATCACCATCGCTTATGTGACGACAAGTTCTATAAATGATTAGAACGCCGTAGATGACCATTCTAATCAGACTCTAGAAGTCATCATTTCGATCGATGGTTTGAGCCTAACGGGAGCTATTATAACTTATACAATCAGTTACTTACAGTCCTTTATCAAGCCATTATGTGACTACAGCATCATTTAATAAGTGAACCACTGTATGATCCAAGTATGCGATACCTTTTATCAATTACAAGCTACTCTTTATATACAGTAATGCGTTTGTAGCGTAATGCCGACCTCTTCTGTCATCTACTTTAACCCACAATTTTCGCAGACAGCTATGCTATTATAAGCCAAACGATACCTTACCCATGGATGGACGACATCAAGGTTATAAAAACTCTCTTTATTCTTATTAATATGACTATTTATTATGACTATTACCTCTACAGATAATACCCTACCCACTGCTCAAGCAACGCCTAGCTATGCTGATATCCAACGTATCGTCGCCAATGATTTTGAGGTGATGGATAAGCAGGTATTCGGTAGTCTAAATTCAAAAGTACAGCTAGTGATGAGTGTCTCGCAACACGTGATCAATGCTGGCGGCAAGCGTATGCGCCCGTTGATTACGCTTTTATGTGCTCGTATGTTTGATGATAACCCATCAGAAAAAGCCATGCACTTAGCGGCCATTACTGAGATGCTGCATACGGCAACTTTAGTCCATGATGACGTGATCGATGAGTCAGGACAACGCCGCGGCAAACCAACTGCAAATGCCACTTGGGATAATGCCACTGCGGTGTTGGTCGGTGATTATTTGATTGCACGCGCTTTCAATCTTTTGGTCGGTTTTCAGAGCTTGCCCCTATTGCAGATATTTTCAGATGGGACTTGTGATATTGCCGAGGGTGAGGTATTACAGCTACAGCATCAGCACAACCCTGCGGCGACAGAAGAGGATTACTTACGAATCATCGATGGTAAAACCTCACGGCTGTTTATGATGGCGACCCAAGGCGCTGCTATTTTGCAAGACAAAACCGAATATATGACCGCATTGGGCGCATTTGGACAACATTTTGGTAATGCGTTCCAAATTATTGATGATGTGCTGGACTATAGTGGCGACAGTGACGTAATGGGTAAAAACTTGGGCGATGACCTTGCAGAAGGCAAGCCTACTCTACCCACTATCAAAGCACTTGAGCTGCTAAAAGACAGTGATACCGAAGGCTACGAGCAGCTTCGTATCGCTGTACAGACTGGCAAGACGCCAAACGCCGAGCAGCTCATTGAGTTAGTAAGACAATCAGGCTCATTAGATTATTGTAAGCAGCGTGCTTTAGAAGAGACTAGACTCGCCCAACAAGCGCTTAGCACGTTACCTGACAACCAGTATCGTCAAGGACTGTATCAATTGACTGAGCTTGCTAGCGCACGACTAGTATAATCAAATCTGAGTCGTCTTTACTTTCAGCCAACTAAAAAGACCAGCCAGTTAAAACAGCCAGCTGATAAAGACGACTCTTCTCTTAACGCTTTAGCCGCTTTCTTTAACAGTCGGTTAACGTAACGCCGATAATTCAAAACGACTCTCTCAAAAGTTACCCTCTCAAAAACGACGGTATCAGCCAAATCGTTACCTTTCTTTAAGTTTCATAACTCCTTGCAGTACTATAATCCTGACAAGGGTTTTGATGGTTAAATGATGTTAGATAAAGATATGATGTTAGATAAAGGCATATTGACGACAGTTTTCTGAGCGGTAATTAAGGGTTGCTAAATTTTCTATTTTGAGTACAAACATGGTTTTTGGGGTCTTAAATACCCTAGTGCTCATATGGCTTTACAATTATAACAAAAAATTACATTATGTTTTGGTGTCGGGTTGTATATCAGACTATTAGCTGTTAGCTAATGTGACGCTTACTATAGCGCCATTTTTTTTATTCATAAAACGTAATATTACTACTTTTCGCCTCTGCCTCTTTTATAAATCACTTGACTGTGGGGTTACCCCAATAGTTTATAATAACCCATTAAATTTACTAGTCCACTTTGTAATCTGTCTACATTTTTGATGCCAAATCCGCCAAAACCCTACTTTATGTTTCTCACTATCAGATGTCCTACTAGTGAGTTTTCAATTAATAAGTATCATCAAAGGCTGGGTCGATAGCGATGGAATAGACTTGCAGGATTAGTAAACACTTTATATCTCATACGCCAACATTTATTGTTTAATTTTTATACTGTCATTATTTATATATATTGCCGAGGACATTGATGAAGCACTCTACTCTTGCGCTTGTAATAGCATCTGTACTATCTGGAGCTGTACTGGTCGGCTGTGACAAAAGCGACGACGCTGCTGGCGAACAAGCGGCACAACAGCAAATGCCGCCTGCGGTTGTCAACGTTCAAACCGTTACGTTCGATACCATTCCACAGGTACAGACTTTTTCTGGACGTACTGCCGCCTACCAAACTGCCGATGTTCGCCCACAGGTCAATGGGGTCATTGATGAAGTGTTGTTCCGTGAAGGAAGCAATGTCAAAAAAGGTCAGCCACTGTATCGCATTAACACCGATAACTATGCGTCGTCTGTCAGCAGTGGTCAAGCAGCCGTACAACAATCACAGGCCAACTATCAGACTGCTGTAGCAAACAATGCTAATGCAAAAGCTGAACTGGTGAGTCGCCAAGCGTCATTGGCACAAGCACAAAACGATCTACAACGCCTGCAAGGTCTTGTCAGTATCAATGCCATCTCACAGCAGCAGTATGAGCAAGCACAGACAGCGGTACGTACTGCACAAGCTGCTGTACAAAGTGCGGCGGCGGCTGTCGGACAGACCCAAGCGGGTATCGAAAGCGCAAAAGCAGGTATCCAAACTGCCCAAGCTGGTCTCGATGCAAGTACGTTGGATTTGAACCGTACTATCGTACGCGCGCCTCTTACCGGTCGTACTGACCGCTCAAGCGTGACTGCTGGTACGCTAGTGAGCGCCGGTCAAGCGGATCCTCTGGTTACGATCTCGCGCTTAGATCCTATCTATGTCGACATCAGCCAGTCTTCTTCTGAGCTACTCAAGCTGCGTCAGCAAATAGCAGACGGCTCTGCTCAAGCAGGTATGAACTCGGTTGAATTAGTACTAGAGGATGGCTCAGTCTATCCAGTACGCGGTAAGCTTGCATTGTCTGAGGCCAAAGTTGATGAATCAACAGGCGCGGTCACTTTACGTGCGATTTTCCCGAACAGCAACAATATCTTGCTACCCGGTATGTATGTCACAGCGCGTCTAACACAGAGCGTCATTACCAATGCCACTTTGGTCCCTCAGAGCGCGGTGACACGTACGCCTAAGAGTGAGACTCAGGTGTATATCGTTGATGAAAACAACAAGATACAAGTACGTCCCGTCACTATCAATGGTACTTATGATGGTCAATGGGTTGTCACTGATGGCTTGCAAGTAGGTGACAAAGTGGTTGTGATTGGCGGTGCTAAGGTAAAACCTGAGCAAGAAGTGGTTGCCAAGCCCTTAGAGAGCGCAAATCCTGCGCCATCTGCACAAAACGCGCCTAATGCCAAAACGCCGCAGCAAGCGGCAAAAACGATGGATAAAAAGCCAGCTAGCACTGCCGCTTCTAGTAGTGAGACATCAACAGAAGCTGCTGCTAACTAATTCCATTCAGAGACAAGAAGACTTAGGGATATACTATGTCACGTTTTTTTATTAATCGCCCTATCTTTGCTTGGGTGCTGGCTATTTTGGTCATGCTCATCGGGGTGTTATCGGTTCTCAACCTACCGATTGAACAGTATCCACGTATTGCACCACCGACGATTTCGGTCAGTGCAAGCTATCCGGGTGCTAATGCGCAAACTGTTGAAAACTCCGTAGTACAGGTTATCGAACAACGTATGAAAGGCCTAGATGGCCTCATGTACATGTCGTCATCGAGCTCATCAAATGGTAGTGCCTCAGTGACGCTAACGTTTGAAAACGGCACTGATTCTGATACCGCTCAGGTACAGGTACAGAATAAGCTGCAGGCTGCGATGAGCGCCCTACCTGAATCGGTACAGCGACAAGGCGTCAACGTCAATAAATCGTCTAGCAGCTTTATGATGGTGCAGGCATTTATTTCTGAAGACGGCAGCATGGATCGTAGCGATATTGCCGATTATATTAACTCCAATGTCCTCGACTCGATCAGTCGTGTTGAAGGGGTTGGTGAGGTTCAGGTCTTCGGCTCTACTTATGCGATGCGTGTTTGGCTTGACCCTTCACGCCTGCGTAGCTACAACATGGTGCCATCCGATGTTGTCAGTGCGATACAAGCGCAGAACGCTCAGGTATCTGCTGGTCAGTTAGGACAAGCGCCCGCTGATGCAGATCAACAAGTTATTAACGCGACAGTGACCGTTCAAAGCTATTTACAAACACCTGAAGAGTTCCAAAACATTCTGTTAAAAACAGACACGTCTGGTGCTCAGGTGCGTTTGGGTGACGTCGCTGATGTCGAAATCGGTAGCGAAAACTATAGTGTTTTATCGCAATATAATGGACAAGAAGCTGCAGGTCTGGGTATCTCACTTGCTGGCGGTGCCAACGCATTAGAAACTCGCGAAGCGGTCAGCGCGCGTATGACTGAGCTGGAGCAAAACTTCCCAATTGGTCTAGCCTCAGTCGTTCCGTATGACACCACACCCTTTGTACGCTTGTCTATCGAACAAGTCGTTATGACCCTCATTGAAGCGATTGTGTTGGTATTTATCGTTATGTTTATTTTTTTACAGAACTGGCGTGCAACGATTATCCCGACCCTTGCCGTACCTGTCGTACTCTTGGGTACCTTTGCAGTGTTGTATATTGCAGGCTTTAGTATCAACGTCTTGACCATGTTTGCTATGGTTCTCTCCATCGGTCTGCTGGTCGATGATGCGATTGTCGTGGTAGAGAACGTTGAGCGAATACTAGAAGAAGATCCACATATCTCTATCAAAGACGCGACCACTCAATCGATGGGGGAAATCAGTAAGATCGTTATTGGTATTGCGCTTATTTTGTCCGCAGTATTCGTACCGATGGCCTTCTTTGGCGGTTCAACTGGTGTGATCTATCGTCAGTTCTCTATCACACTGATTACGAGCATGGTGCTCTCTGCCATGGTGGCATTGATATTCACCCCTGCCCTATGTGTGACACTGCTCAAACGTGGTAAGAGCCACGACAAAAGCAGTACTGAGACGCAAAAAGGTTTCTTTGGTTGGTTCAATCGCGGCTTCTTTAAACTTAGCCGTTCTTACGAAAAGTTCGTCGGTAAAAGCATACGTTTTAAATGGCTTTATATGATTGGCTATGCCGCCATTATCGGTATCATGGCGGTTGTGTTCTTACGTATTCCTGGCTCATTCTTACCAGAAGAAGATCAAGGTATTATGTTTACCTTGGTTCAGCTCCCTGCTGGGTCGACGTTAGATGAGACGCAAGACGTACTGGATAAAGTCAGAACCTATTATGATACCCAAGAGACTGATAATATCGAGTCTGTGTTTACCATTGCTGGCTTTAGTTTTGCAGGTCAAGGTCAAAACATGGGGCTGGCATTTGTTCGTTTGTCAGATTGGGAGGAACGCTCTGGCGATGAAAACACCGCACAGGCAGTTGCTGGTCGAGCAATGGGATATTTCTTCACTCAGTTAAATGAAGCACAAGTATTTGCCATTGTACCACCAGCCATCACTGAGCTTGGTAATGCCAGTGGTTTTGACTTGATGCTCCAAGATAGTAGTAACTTGGGACATGAGGGGCTGCTTGAAGCCCGTAATATGCTCTTAGGTATGGCCGCGCAGAATGACCAAGTCTCAGGCGTACGTCCTAATGGTCAAGAAGACTCACCGCAATTAAAAGTCAATATCAATCAAGAACAGGCCGCAGCTTATGGCTTGTCATTGAGTAGTATTAACAGTGTTATCTCTACTGCGTGGGGCTCAAGCTACGTCAACGATTTTATCGACCGTGGTCGTATTAAGCGTGTGTATGTCCAAGGTGAAGCGAGCAGCCGTACCAACCCTGATGACATCGGCAAATGGTATGTACGAAACGACATGAACGATATGATTTCGTTCGATGCCTTCTCTAATAGTGAATGGCAATCAGGCTCACCGCGTCTGACTCGCTACAACAGCCTACCGTCAATGAACATCCAAGGTAGTGCAGCACCAGGACTCAGCACTGGTGAGGCAATGAGCTCGATGGAGGCAATGATAGAACAGCTGCCTGAAGGTATCAGTTATGAGTGGACTGGTATGTCATTGGAAGAGCAGAAGTCAGGTGCACAGGCACCTATGCTGTATGCGCTTTCAATCCTAGTGGTATTCTTATGCTTGGCGGCATTGTATGAGAGCTGGTCTATTCCTGTCTCAGTCCTATTGGTCATACCACTTGGGGTCTTAGGCGCCGTAATCTTTACATGGCTACGCGGTTTTGCCAACGATATTTACTTGCAGGTGGGTCTACTCACGGTCGTTGGTCTATCCGCCAAGAACGCTATTTTGATTATTGAATTTGCCAAAGAACACCAAGAGGAAGGCTACAGTCTAAGAGAAGCGGTCATGACAGCAGCACGTCAACGTCTGCGCCCGATTATTATGACCTCGCTTGCCTTTGGTCTCGGTGTTGTGCCATTATTCTTGGCGAGCGGTCCAGGTTCGGGCAGTCAGAATGCGATCGGTACTAGTGTTGTCGGTGGTGTGATAACTGCGACACTACTAGGTATCTTCTTTATTCCGATGTTCTATATCTGGGTGCGTAGTGCATTTCCGCATAAATATGAGAACAACAAACCAAACGATAGAGACGATGGCAACGGTACGCCTGACTCGCATACCCCAATGCCTGCTGATAACTATCAGCCTGCAGGCCAGCCTGCAAGTCTTGGAGACAACAGATAATGAGTGCTCACAACATGTTTACTACTAACTCAGTGGCGGTGGCAGCTTCTGCTACCGTGGCACAGCCAACTCTGTCGCGCTTACGTAAAAATAGCAGTCGCTTGCTCGGCCTTACTGCCTTGGCAATAAGTATGACCGCTTGTAATACGATTCCAAAAGCTGATATGAGTCCTGTTTTGGCAGAGCCAAACCTTCCTATAGAACAAGCTTATGGTGCGTTCGATAAAGAAACGATCAGCACCCCTGAGCAAGCAAGTGTGGCAGGTCAACGCTGGCAGAACTTTTATAGCGATGAGCGTCTAAAAGGCTTAATCGCTCTAGGTCTTGATAACAACAAGAACTTTGAAAGTGCGCGCCTAGCAATTGAACGCGCGCGCGCGCAATATCAAATAACCGATATCAATAACTTACCAGCGATTAACGCAAGTGGTGGCTACTCGCGTGGCGCTCAAAACAATATCAGTAGTAGACCAGGTAGTGACTATACGGTACAACTAGGACTTGCCAGCTACGAGTTAGATTTTTGGGGCAGAATATCCAGCCTAAAAGATCAAGCGTTACAAAGCTTTTTGGCGACCACTGCTGCCACAGATGCTACCCAGATCAGTCTAATCAGTAACATTGCTCAAAGCTATGCTAATTTGAGCTACAGCTTGGCACAGCTACAACTGGCAGAAGCAACGGTGCAAAGTCGTGAGCAGTCATTGTTTATCGCCAGTAAGCGTTTTGAAGCCGGTATCGATCCTAAGCTTCCCTCACTACAGGCCAGCGCCTCACTTGAAAATGCTAAGCTCGCTGTCCTACGTGCGCAGAGTAGTATTTTGCAGTCGCGTAATGCTTTACAGTACTTAGTGGGCGGGACGATTCCAAACGAGCTTATCCCGACGCCTGCCGTTAGCAATATCACCAGCCAGCAGATATTTAGTGCAGGCCTGCCAAGTGATTTGCTACGCTATCGTCCAGATGTACTGCAAGCGGAATACAACCTTAAAGCGGCTGGTGCAAATATAGCGGTAGCACGTGCAGCTTATTTCCCAACCATCAGTTTGGCCAGTAGCGTCGGTCTTCGTAGCGATAACTTGGGGGATTTGTTTGACAATAATGGCTTTAGTTGGTCGTTTGGTCCTAATATCAGCGTGCCTGTCTTCGATGGTGGTCTTTTAGATGCAAATTATGAAGTCGCGCAAATCGAGCGTGATCAGACTCTCGCAAGCTATGAAGACTCTATTCAAACCGCATTCCGTGAAGTATCAGATGTACTTGCCACGCGTGCCACACTTGGCGAACAGCTCGAATCACAGTATCGCTTGCAAGACAATTTTGAGCAAACCTATCAGATTGCTGATGCCCGTTTCAAAGCTGGTCTTGATAACTATCTAGATGTACTCGATGCACAGCGTTCATTGTTTTCTACTCAGCAAGGTATATTAGACTTAGAGCTACAGAAAATCATTAGTCAAGTTGAGTTGTACCAAGCACTTGGTGGCGGTGCTAACTTGGATGTACCAACCGTGATTCCTGTACCGCAATATACCAATCTAGCTCAAATAGCGTCACTGCCTAGCAATACTGCAAAAGCCAAAGCTGCGGATGCCATACAAGCTGCCAGCTCAGCACGCGTAACCTCTCCTCAAGAGGCTATCGCTATTAAGCAGTCGCAAGCGACAGAAACCACTACCTTTAATCCTACAGCTATCGTCGATGTTAATGATGATGGCAAGAAAGATGCCGCTGTGGGTGTGATCACAGAAGAGACTCACTTTAGCGACAATAGCGTGGAGCAAGTTCCTGTCACACAGATTGTTGAGCCTTAAATGACATACTCATAATGTGATGATGCAGCACTATCATCATATCGACAGTCGATAAGTACCATCAGCCCTACCGACTTAACGTGGTGGGGCTTTTTGCTTTTACTGACATCTTTTGGTTATAGTAGGCTCGCTTTATACAAGCTCTTTTTATCTGTAGCCACTGATAAAGAACAGATTTTGATAAGCCAATTCTATAAAATACCGCTTATAGTGATATTATTTTAACCATGTAACATGATAACTATTAGAACAATCATAAGGAACTATTATGAGCTACACCTTTAACCGTCAATACCCTGCCACTCGCTTACGTCGTCTGCGTTATAACGATAATGTACGCTCAATGATTCGTGAAGTGGAGCTGCATCCTAAGCACTTTATTGCCCCTGTATTTGTATTAGAAGGTGAAAACCAGCGCGAAACCATCGCTAGTATGCCGGGCGTTGAACGCTTATCAATTGATTTGCTAATTAACTATGCCAAAGAATTGTTAGCAGAGGGTGTGACAACCATCGATCTTTTCCCTGTGATCGATAACGCTTTGAAAACACCAGATGGTAGAGCTGCTTATGACGAAAACGCCCTGACTGCACGTACGATAAAAGCAGTCAAAGATGCTGTACCAGAAATGGTCGTCATGACTGATGTGGCATTAGACCCTTATACCTCACACGGCCAAGATGGCCTGCTTGATGATAGCGGCTACGTCATCAATGATGCCACTATTGAGGTATTGGTCAAGCAAGCGCTCGTACATGCCCGCGCTGGCGCTGATATCATCTCTCCGAGTGACATGATGGATGGACGTATCAAGGCTATGCGTGATACGTTTGAAGCTGAAGGGTTTTTTAATACCGCTATTATGGCCTACTCAGCCAAATATGCGTCTGCTTACTACGGTCCATTCCGTGATGCTGTCGGTAGTGCTGGTAATCTAAAAGGTGGCCACAAAAAACAATACCAGATGGACTTTGGTAATCGCGCTGAAGCATTGCATGAAGTTGCTATGGATATCAACGAAGGCGCTGACATGGTTATGATTAAACCTGGACAGCCTTATCTAGACCTTATCCGTGAAGTTAAAGACACTTTTGGGGTACCGACCTTTGCCTATCAAGTATCGGGTGAGTATGCCATGCATATGGCCGCTATCCAGAACGGCTGGCTCAGTGATGCTGTAATTTTAGAGTCTTTGATTGGGTTCCGCCGTGCTGGTGCAGATGGTATCTTGACGTACTTTGCGCTAGAAGCTGCCCGTCAGTTAAATAATGCGTAGTATGAGCTAAACAGCTCTTGATAGCATAAAAGCCCCAGCTGCCTCATAACAGTTGGGGCTTTTTGCGTTTGTGCTCTTCTAGAACGGTACTCTTCTAGAACAGTGCTATTCTAGAGCAGATAGCCTTTGACCACCTTTATGAGTCAGACGTATTTATAAGGATTCACGATTGTGCGCTGCCGTAAAATCAATAACAGGCCCAGCAGGGATAATACGCGTAGGGTTTATATTGGCATGACTGGTGTAATAATGCTGCTTGATGTGCTCCATGTTGACGGTCTCAGCAATACCGGGCACCTGATACAATTCACGTAGATAACCCCAAAGGTTTGGATAATCGACGATACGATGCAAGTTGCATTTAAAATGTCCAACGTAAACGGCATCAAAACGAACCAACGTCGTAAACAGTCGCCAATCAGCCTCGGTAATGGTGTCACCTATCAGATAGCGCTGCTGGGCAAGGCGTGTCTCAAGTGTCTCTAATGCTGAAAACAGCTCATTCACCGCCTCTTCATAAGCTTCTTGAGTAGTAGAAAACCCAGCCTTGTATACTCCATTGTTGATAGCAGTGTAGACAAATGCATTGATATCATCAATTTCTTGCAATAGCTCTGCTGGTACAAAATCACCTGCTAGTGCACCAACGTCATCAAAGGCAGAGTTAAACATCCGAATGATTTCTGATGACTCATTACTCACGATCGTATTTGTTTTTTTGTCCCATAAAATGGGTACAGTGACACGGCCTGTATAGTCTGACTTTGCTTTGGTATAAAGCTCATAGGCATAGTCTGCATTAATCACTGGGTCGGCAATCACGCCTTTACCCTCTGCAAAAGTCCAACCATTCTCACCCATATATGGATGAACCACAGATATCGGAATGATATCCTCCAAACCTTTGAGCTTACGATAGATGAGTGTGCGGTGTGCCCAAGGACATGCCAACGACACATACAAATGATAACGATCAGTCTCAGCCTTGAATCCGCCCACCCCTGTTGGTCCTGCACTGCCATCGACCGTTACCCAGTTTCTAAAACCAGCGTCTTCACGCTCAAATCGACCACCACTACCTTCTGTGTCGTACCACTTGTCCTGCCATTTACCATCGACTAATAAACCCATATCGTTGCCTTATATTTTTTGATTTATATTAAAAAACGTTTAGTTGCGCTTAGCTATGCTATTTAGCGTTTATATTAACATCTCTGTATTGTCCTTCCTCAAATCTTCGTTGCAAGATTGGTATGGTTATAGATGTATTGCTTATCTAAGATGTTATCTGTTCCTTATGCTGAACATATAGAACCCTATAAAGGTAAAATCTCTAATATTTTGATAATAACTGCAGATAGTGATAGAAAAGGCTTGCAAAGTCTGAGAAACTTGCTAAAATGCTCAACCTAAATAGGCGTATAGCTCAGTTGGTTAGAGCGCTACCTTGACATGGTAGAGGTCGTTGGTTCGAATCCGATTACGCCTACCAGATTCGAAAAGCCCCAATCTTAAGATTGGGGCTTTTTTTTGTCCGTGAAATATGGGCTGTAGCGGAAAAGGAAACTATACGTCGATGCAAATTTCCTCTTTTCTCACTTTCAGCAAATGTCATCAAAAAACGTGTGTGCCCAAATTGTGCCTAAGTTGTGCCTGCTCTCTATTTAGCATTCCTTCCAGAGTAGCACTTTTGACCTCTACCCTGAATCATCTAAAGCGCTCTCAAGATTAATTTACTTCTCTTTATCTAGCGACTCGTTAGGTACATAAGTAAATAAATCACCTACTTCAATATCTAGTGCCTCACAAATTTTATCCATAGTGTCAAAATCTATTCTTGAGGTCTGTTCGTTATAGATCTTGTGCACTGTCGACTTACTAATTCCTGTCATCCTTATTAGATCTGCGACTTTCATACGCCGTTCAGCTAGTAGCACTGGTAAGTTACATAAAATCATCAATAATTCCTTAATGAACTAAAAAAGTACTTGCATCGAATTACGTTAGCTAGTAAAGTACTTCTATCGAACAACAAAATACTTTTATGAAGATATTTGTTATCCCGATAAAACCACCTAGTCGTTTAATTAGCTTACAAGGAATTTATTATGTCACATACCTACCTAACTACCCAAGAGCTTTCTGAGCTCATTAAGTATAACCCTCGTACGATACGTAACGAGCTCAAAGATACTGTGCTGATTGAAGGTATTCATTACATTCGCCCTTTCGGCGGCCGTAAGATTTTATATGTTTGGGAAGAGATTGAAAAAGATATGCGTACTGGCGTCGCCGGTAGCATCAACGCTATGGCACTACAATAAGGAGAAATATCATGGCTAGTATTAGAACACGCAAAGGTAGCGATATGCTATTTGTCGACTTTCGCTATATGAACAAACGCTGTAGGGAAACGACAAACCTCATTGACACGCCAGCGAATCGCAAGAAGCTTGAAAAAGTGATTGAGAAAATGGAAGCAGAAATCGTTTTAGGACTGTTCAACTATGCTAAGTACTTTCCAAAAAGTGATAAAGCGGCACAGATGGTAGCGTTAAACGACCGCAAGGAATGCATTAGTACCGATACGCCCTCTTTTGAACAGTTTGCAGAATTATGGTTCTCTGAAAAAGAAATTGAATGGCGTGATACTTATAAGCGCAAAATAAAGGAGATTATTGATATGTACTTGATTGCTAAGTTTGGGACTAAGCCCATTCATCTCATAAAAAAGACAGATGTATTAGCCTTCCGTTCATCGCTCGCCAAAGTAACGTACGGAAAAGCTAACAAACATCTGTCAGCGGCACGCATCAATTCGATAATGGTACCTTTAGGTATGATACTAAAAGAAGCGGCTAAACGCTATAAATTTGATAATCCTTACTACGATATCAATGCGCTCAAACAGCCCAAAACGGATATTCAACCATTCACACTAAGTGAGGTTTGGACGTTTATCAATGGGGTGAGAGCAGACTATCGCAATTATTATCTGGTACGTTTTTTTACAGGTATGCGTACGAGTGAGATTGATGGGTTGACGTGGGAGAACATTGACTTTAATCGACGTGAGATTGTAATCAAACAAGCTTATGTTAAAGGCAAAATTGTTCCTCCTAAAACTCAAGAGTCTTACCGTGCGATTCAAATGTCACCTTGGGTCTACGATGCTCTGAAGGAACAGCAGACCATCACTTATAAGCGATCTGACTATGTATTTTGCGCACATACGGGTGAGCCACTTGATTACAACAACGTGAATAAACGTGTTTGGCACCCTACTCTTAAGATTTTGGGTCTGAAGAAGCGTAATGCTTATCAGACTCGTCATACCGCAGCGACGCTATGGTTAGCTGCTGGCGAAAGTCCTGAATGGATTGCCAGTCAAATGGGACACTCTACAACCAAGATGCTGTTTAATACGTATAGCCGTTACGTACCGAATATGACTCGGCAGGATGGTAGTGCATTTGAAGCATTGGTCAATCGCAGTCAGATTGCTCAAGTATCTACCGATAAGGGGCCTCACAATGAAAATGATTGATTACGATAAGCTGCATGCGACGTTTAAACCTAGTGGCTATATCAGTAATGGTGCAGATAATATTGCTAACTACCTTATCTGTGAGCTCTGTATTCAGTCGGGTACTGGTTTGGCTAGGTTCCTGAGTATTGATAGCTGCTTTGATAATCATATGGCGCTGCGCATATGGGTTCAAACGCGCTTAGATGTCAATCCTGACTATGTCGTTGATGATATGTGTAGTCAGCTACAGAGTGAGCTTTACGAGCTACTACCTCAAACTGGCTATGGATACTAAGGAGAATGTTATGAGTTTGAACTTCGTCTTTGATTCAGCTCTAGAGGATGCAGCAAAGCGTTTGTGCCATGAATATTGGTCCTATGTGTCGCCCAGCAATTATATAGCGCATTTGGAATTGCTTTGTTATGACCACAACATAGAGTTTGATGAATTGTTCGCTACACTTGCAAAATGTCAGGTTTATTTAGATGACGTACACTGTGAGTACTGTGGTCGTCCCTATCAACTAGATGTCCCAGCAGATGTACCTTATGCAAGGAGGTTAAATTCTTGGTTTTGTGATGGGTGTATTAGCTTTTCTGGAGACCATCCCAGATTCTGTGTAACTGCCATTTAGATTAAATGCCTGCTAATACGATCATCAAACATAATCATAAAACGATTCAGAGCAGACGTCCAGTTACGAATGGGCATCGACCACTTTTTAGACGCCTGCTGAGTTGCTAGGTAGACTACCTTAAACGCTGCCTGATCAGACGGGAACA